>NZ_JEZN01000030.1:0-25803 GCF_000581715.1 Acinetobacter sp. 479375
TGACAGTATTGTTTATACAGATCACTGGCATAGTTATAATGCTTTGGACATAGCAGGTTTTAGACATTATAGAATCAATCATTCAAGCCATTTTGCGAATGGGCATAATCACATCAATGGCATTGAGAATTTCTGGAATCAGGCGAAAAGAACGCTAAGAAAATATAATGGAATACCCAAGGATTCTTTTCACTTGTTTATTAAGGAATGTGAGTTTAGATTTAACTACGGTAGTCCAAAACAACAACTAAAAACTTTGCGGTTTTGGACTGAAATTTGAATCTTATCTAGTACAGCCCCTTATTTTTTTATCTCATCAAAGTCAATTAAAACAAGCTGAATTCAATCCAAATTCAGCTTGTTATTTTTAAAAACCAACCTTTTAATTTTAAAGAAGGATTTTATCCAATCTATACAAAATCATTAACGTATCGTTTTATTTTCTAATTGATTAGTTCTTAATAAAAAAGTATTCACGATAATATTTCAGCTCGGCAATCGAATCACGAATATCATCCATCGCTAAATGCGAAGCATTTTTTTTCAAGCCGCTCATGATTTCTGGACGCCAGCGTTTAGCCAGTTCTTTCACACTCGACACGTCCAAATTACGGTAATGAAAAAATTGTTCGAGTTCAGGCATTAAACGATGCAAGAAACGACGATCCTGACAGATCGAATTACCACACATCGGCGAGCTTTTTGGGCTGACCCATTTTTTTAAAAATTCAAGCGTTTGCAGCTCTGCATCCTGAGCGGTTAATTTGCTACGACGCACACGTTCAATCAAGCCCGACTGTCCATGTTGACGTGTATTCCATTCATCCATAGCATTTAAAATACGATCTGGCTGATGCACTGCCAAAACTGGACCTTCTGCCAAAATATTTAAATGATCATCTGTAATAATCGTTGCAACTTCAATAATCTGGTCATTGTCTGTATCTAAACCAGTCATTTCGAGGTCAATCCAGATTAACCGTGTATCTAATGTGCTGCTCATGAATATGGAATCTTAAAGGCTTGAAAAACATCAATAGTAGCAAATTAATTACATCTTGGCTGTAATTCCATAGCCAGTTCATGCTATTTTTGCCACCTCAAACAGTGGGTTTTAGGAATGAATGGCTCTAATTCGTAAACGGCGCTTAACTGAACAACAGCAACGCCGCATAGACAAACAACATAAGGTACGCCAAGAGGAAATCGAGACTTCTCATGATCTGGAAGGCTTGGTTGTGCAGCACTATGGTCGCCAACTTGAAGTACAGGCTTTATCTGTACCCGAGCCTCATCCTGAAAAGCCCATAGTTGCTGCAGGTGAACCAGAACCTTTTTGGAAACCCATAGAAATCGGCAGTGTCTGGCGTTGTCATACGCGCACCAATCTTGAACTCTTGGTCACAGGTGATCGAGTCAAATGGCAGGCCGATCCCAATACAGGTTTAGGCATTATTACTGCCATTCATCCACGCCAATCCTTACTCACTCGTCCTGATCGCTACCATAAAGTCAAACCTGTGGCGGCCAATATCAGTCTGATTGTGATTGTCTTTGCGCCATTGCCAGAACCTGCACCAAGTCTAATTGATCGATATTTAGTCGCCTGTGCAGACGCCAATATCCCTGCGCTGTTGGTGCTTAATAAATCTGATTTACTACAAGAGCATGATCCAATTTTGACCTTACTCGATGAATATAAGGCGCTGGGTTATGAAAGTCTGATTTGTCAGGCCAAAGGTGATTTATCAGCGTTACGTGAACGACTCGATGGTGAAACCGTGGCATTTGTTGGACAGTCTGGTGTCGGTAAAAGCTCACTCATCAATGCCATCGTGCCAGATGCAGAGCAAAAAACTAATATCATTTCAGAGAACTCGGCATTGGGACAACACACCACCACCTCCACTCGGTTGATCAGTTTTGGTCAAAATGGCGCACTGATTGATTCTCCGGGGATACGTGAATTTGGGCTTTGGCATTTAAATGCCGATAAAATTCGTGAAGGCTTCCCAGAAATTGCTGCGCACTTGGGACATTGCCAATTTCGTAACTGTACGCATACGCATGAAAAACAGTGTGCACTCAAAAATGCGGTTGTCGCGGGTGAAATTTTACCGCGTAGACTTGAAAGTTATTTGCGTTTAAATGAAGAAATTCAGGATGCGCAACAAAAAAGTTAATTTTCTATCAAAATTACCCTTGAACTGGTGATTTTGATCACCATGTATATGAGCTATACTCTACGTCAATTTTAAGCTGAATTAGGTGACTTGTGGAACGCTGGTTAGAGTTTATGGGGAATCACCCCTTTTTGTTTGGAATCTTGGCTGTTTTAATTGTGCTGTTCTTTGTGTTTGAAGGGCAACGTAATGGTCGTAAGATTTCCCCACAATCACTTGGTATTTTAGTTAAAGCGAAAAATGCTCAACTGATTGATCTACGTGATGCGGGTGATTTTCGTGAAGGTCATATCAGCGGTAGCCGTAACATTCCATACAGCCAACTGACTAGCCATATTGATGAGTTAAAATCAAGTGACCGCCCATTGGTGTTCATTTGTAATTTAGGTCAGGTTGCAGGTAGTGCCCTGCAAAAAGTTGGTCATGCTGACAGTTATCGTCTTGATGGCGGAATTAGTAACTGGAAAGCACAAAACCTGCCACTGGTGAAAAGCAAAACCAAAGCTTAAGGAGAACTTTATGTCTGCAAATATCACGATTTACTCGACCACAATGTGTCCGTATTGTGTGCGTGCAAAACAGCTTCTTGAGCGTAAAGGCGTTGAGTATAAAGAAATTAATTTATCCAATGAAGCCCCAGAAGTGCGCGTTGAATTGATGCAACGCACCAATCATCGCACTGTGCCTCAAATTTTTATTAATGATCAGTTTATTGGTGGTTTTGACCAGCTTTATGCTTTAGAGCGTGATGGTAAACTCGACCCGTTACTGGCCTAAACTCGCTTAAATTGTAAAGGAAAAAAGAATGAGTGAAGAACAACAAACTCAACCACAACTCTCTTTAGAACGTCTTTATACCAAAGACATTTCATTTGAAGTTCCTGGGGCGCAAGTTTTTACTAAACAATGGCAACCAGAGTTGAATATCAACCTTTCATCTGCTGCTGAAAAAGTTGATCCAACGCACTTTGAAGTGTCATTAAAAGTAGTGGTTCAAGCCAATAATGATGGCGAGACAGCGTTTATTGTAGATGTCACTCAAGCAGGTATTTTCCTGATTGAAAATATTGAAGAAGAACGCCTTCCATACATTCTAGGTGCTTATTGTCCTAACATTCTGTTCCCGTTCTTGCGTGAAGCAGTCAATGATATGGTGACAAAAGGCAGTTTCCCTCAATTACTGTTGACTCCTATCAACTTTGATGCTGAATTTGAAGCCAATATGCAACGTGCTCAGGCAACCGTTGCTGAAGGTCAGGCTTAATTGCCCAAATAAAAAAACCACCGTTTGGTGGTTTTTTTATGTCTAATATTCGGTCAGGCTTCATTTAAATTTTTTATGATTTTCATTGCGAATATTAAGCAGGTTTTTGCCTTCTACTTTCGCCTGAGCCAATTGATTGGCTTTGACCAATCCAGACGTCTTATCAATTTCAGCGACCAGTTGATCAAGTCCAGCCTGATAGGCTTTAACATCAGCGCTATGATCTGGCTGATTTTTTAATTTATTGGGTTTCGATGTTTTAGAATCAAGCGCAGCCATTCGCATTTTTGTCAGTGCAGAACTGGCATCGTTGGCATTAGTCGATTTATTAAAATCTGCATAAGCAGTTGCAATTGTTACCATGTTGTCATGTAAAGTGGCTGCCGTCGCAAGGTGGCTCAATCCAAAACAACTTAGAAACAATGCACTGAACCATACTTTCTTCATCGGTGCATTCCCTGTTTAGTCAATCATTTGACTGCTCAAACATAACCAAGTTTCAAAAAAAGAAAAAGCGCCTTTTGTTGGAGCTTTGTCTCAAATTTAGCTGTATAAACACAGGCGGTTTAAATTTTGCGTTTTAAAGCATCGGCAATGGCTTCGACCAATTGCTGCGAAATTTCCTGTTTAGAGGCTTTTTCAAGTTCACGTTTATTCATATGATAACTTTGTGCAAAAAACACAGTCATGGCATTTTCATCTGAAGCAAAACCAATATCTTTACGTGAGACATCGTTACAAGCAATCATATCCAGTTTTTTCGCCACTAGTTTGCCTGCTGCATATTCTTCAACATTTTGCGTTTCTGCGGCAAAACCCACCATAAATGGGCGCTGTTGTTGCTGTGCAATCGTGGCAACAATATCTGGATTTTTAATCAGTGAAACTGCCAACTCATCGCCCGCTTTTTTAATTTTTTGATCTGCCACTTGAGCAACGCGGTAATCTGCCACTGCTGCCGTTGCGATAAAAATATCACAGCCTTCATCTAGCGTTTGCATACTCGCATCCAGCATTTGCACAGCTGAAGCAACATTGACACGTTGCACACCATTTGGTGTATCCAGTGTTACAGGCCCAGCAATTAAGGTCACTTTCGCACCCGCTGCATAACACGCCGCCGCAAGCGAAAAGCCCATTTTCCCCGTACTATGATTGGAAATATAACGCACAGGATCAATCGCTTCGCGTGTAGGCCCTGCGGTCACCACTACATGCTTCCCCGCCAATAATCCAAATTTTTCTGCGATGGCACGTTGGGCTTTATGAAAATATTCGCGCACCTGATAAGCCAATTGTTCAGGTTCAGGCATACGCCCCAGACCAACATCCCCACAAGCTTGCGAACCTGCATCAGGCATGATCACATGCACACCATCTTCCACCAATGTCTGTAAATTACGCTGTGTGGCTTTTGCTGCCCACATTTGCTGATTCATGGCAGGCGCGACCCAAATAGGCGCTTTAGTCGCCAAATACAAGGTACTGAGTAAATCGTCTGCTAAACCGTGCGCAAATTTTGCCAAAGTATCGCAGCTTGCTGGCGCAACCAAAACCAAGTCGGCCCAACGCGCCAACTCGATATGCCCCATGCCCGCTTCTGCTTCAGGATCTAGTAATTCGGTATGTACAGGATTACCTGAAAGTGCCTGAAAAGTTAAGGGGGTAATAAATGCTTGTGCGCCGTGGGTCATCACCACACGCACATTAAATCCATAATCTTTTAGCCGACGAACGATAATCGCACTTTTGTAGGCTGCTATGCCGCCAGTAACCGCTAGGATGATGTTTTTATGAGGAATAACACTTAAATCAAAGCTCACAAACAGCTTACCTTTATGTTGCAGTGGCGCTCACAATAGCATTAAATACGCGCATACCCAAGTGATTGGCTATGAAATCAGAATTAAAATAATGGCAATAAGTGATATTTATAATGAATCATTCTATTAAACAATCGATCAAAGCGTGGCCACAACAAGAACGCCCACGTGAACGCCTGCTAGAACAAGGCGCAAGCAGTTTATCAGATGCAGAATTACTGGCGATTTTCTTACGTTCAGGCTCGAGACAGCACTCTGCGGTTGAACTGGCTAGACTCCTGATTCAGCATTTTGGGGGGCTTAATCCTGTATTTGACGCTTCACAGGAAGAACTGTGTCAGTTTCATGGAATGGGCGCGACCAAATATTCACAATTAATGGCAGTCAAGGAATTAGGCAGACGTTATTTGAATAATCATTTTCATCAAGATTATTTAAATCTGGATTCATCTCAACTGGTACTCGATTATTTACGTTATGAGTTACAAGGTGAAACGCAGGAAGTGTTTGCTGTCCTGTGTCTGGATAGTCAGTTACGCAAGTTACATTTCAAAAAACTGTTTTTTGGCTCTACCAATTTTTGCAGTGTTTCAATCAAACAAACCTTGCGTTATGCCATTCAACAACATGCTAGTTTTATCGTGATTGCACATAACCATCCCTTTGGTGAAGTACGGCCTTCGGTCGAAGATATTGAAATGACCCAACAGTTAAAACAGGCTTGTGAATGTGTCGAGATCAAGTTGATTGATCATATTATTGTGGCTAAACAGGCAACTTTTTCATTTGCTGAACAGCGACTGCTCAATTTATAAAATCATGTTGCAATTGTATTGACAAAGCCTGATCAACTGGTAAAGATCATAAAAAAATCCTTGCCCGTTGAATCATGATTGTACGCGACCAAACCGATCTCATAAAGTTACTGTTTTCTTGGCGCGGAACGATTTTACCCAAAATTTTACCTGCTCTCGGCGTGGTGATGCTGCTTTCTGCGATTGTCGGTGGGCTTGAATATACTCAGATTTATCATTTCCCAGAACTTCCCCTTGTCGGTTTTACCCTCATTGGCGTCGTACTTTCCATATTTTTAGGCTTTAAAAATAGTGCCTGTTATGATCGCTGGTGGGAAGGCCGTAAACTCTGGGGAGCCTTGATCGCCAATGCACGACATTTTGATCGGGACTGCCGTATTTTGCCACAAGGTCGTCGTGAAAAAGTCATTCAACATGTGATTGTTTTTGCCAATACACTTCGTGATCGCCTGCGTCATCAAACAGCACATCCGACTGAGCTGACAGAAACCACAGGAATGAGTCAACAAGCCCTGACGCAGCTCTATCAACAACATAATGCACCACAATACACTTTAAGCCTGATTCAATGGGAGTTAATGCAATCGCTCAAAGAAGGTGAGATCAGTGACATTATTTACACGCAGTTAAATCGCTATGTCACCGAACTCAGTCTAGTACAGACCGGTTGCGACCGTATTGCCAACACCCCTATTCCCTTTGCTTACTCGGTTTTGCTGAATCGTACCGTGTTCTTTTTCTGTTTTATGTTGCCTTTTAGCGTGGGGCCTATTCTGGGTTTAGGGACGCCATTACTGGTCGGGATTTTAACCTATACTTTTTTAGGGCTGGATGCTTTAAGTTCTGAAATTGAAGAACCCTTTGGCACACAAAGTAATGACCTTCCACTCGATTCGATGGTGCGGCTCATCGAAATTGAGTTATTAGGAACTTTAGGCAGACCAACCCCACCGCCTATTCAAGCTCAAGATCATAATTTGTTATAACATCTAGCCTCTTCTTATATCTCACGCACAGATCTTATAGAAAATGCTTCAGATCAGTGACGAATAAATTGAGAGTCAACAATTGATTTAAAGCGCTCTGTAAATTGTCCATTCCAATACGGATAATAAGGATAAGCTGGATAAATCGCACTCGCCTGATTCAATTTTTCAACATGTTCATGGGATAAATAAATATCTTTGGCCTTTAGATTATCTTGAAGTTGTGTTTCGTTTCGAGCGCCAATCAGCACACTCGCCACAGTGGGTCTTTGTAATAACCACTGTAAAGAAATTTGAGGAATGGTATAGCCTGTTTGTTCCGAAATTTCTTTCAAAGCATCAATTACTTGGTATAAATGATCTTCGTTGACAGGAGGAGCAAATTGAGCAGTATCATGCAAGCGACTTTCAGCAGGGATCGGATGTTGTCGATCAAATTTTCCTGTCAAACGCCCCCAGCCTAATGGACTCCAGACCACAGCAGCAATTTGTTGATCATCATTTAAAGGCATTAACTCCCATTCATAATCCCGACCGATCAATGAGTAGTAAACCTGATTGACCACAAACTTTTCATAACCATAATGGTCGGCAATCGCTTGTGCCTTCATTAATTGCCAACCTGAAAAATTTGAAACGCCGATATAACGTACTTTTCCACTTCGAACCAATTCATCAAGTGTTTTCATCAGTTGATGCAATGAAGTAAAGCTATCAAACTGATGGATTTGCAACACATCAATATAATCTGTACCCAAGCGCTTTAAAGACTGCTCTACGGCATATTGCAAATAGTTGCGGCTAAAACCTGCCGCATTTAACCCATCTGAGCTTCGAATACCGATTTTGGTAGAAATGATCGTGTCTTTTCTATCTAAGGCTAAAGCCTTGCCCAACATTGTCTCAGACTCGCCATCGGAATAGACATCAGCAGTATCAAAAAAATTAATTCCAGCATCCAGACACATTTGTATCATACGATTAGCTTCGTTTTGACTCGGTTGTCCCCAAGCAGAAAAAAGTTGACCTTTGCCGCCTAAAGTCCCTGCACCAAAACCAAGCTCAGAGACTTTTAAACCCGAGTTTCCTAAAAAATGATAATTCATTACTCACTCCAGCTTCGTGTTTTATCTTGTTAAATTCACAATAGCGCAATGACATTTTCAAAAAAACCATGATAATGAGAAAATACTTTTCTGATTTTATTGATCATGAATACAGAAGATTTTCAATTTTTTATTCGCGTTGCAGATCTGGGCTCTATCAGTAAAGCTGCACAAGAAGCCAATATTTCGGCATCTGTTGCCAGTCAAAGGATTCAGAGATTAGAAAACAATCTACAGTTACGTTTATTTCACCGAAGCACAAGAAAATTAAACTTGACGGAAGAAGGAAAAATACTTATTGAGCACGGTCGCCCTTGGATTTCTGATTTTTTAAACGTGCAACAGTCGTTAAAAGTCAAAGACCATACCCTCAATGGAACACTCAGAATTACAACATCTTCAACCTTTGGAACGAAAATTTTAACGGCCGTTATTGCTGAGTTTTCTCTTTTGCATCCTGAGCTAAAAATTTATCTGGATTTAAATGACCAAAATATTGATCTCATCAAATATGGTATGGATTTGGCGATTAGAATTGGTCAGTTGAGAGATTCAAGCTTAATTGCAAAACCATTAACTTTAAATAAACGCTTATTGTGTGCATCTCCAGATTATCTGCAAAAATATGGTTGTCCTCAGACCCCATCTGAATTGACATTGCACCGATGTCTGTTACAACAGCATGAAAATGGTTTAACGGATCATTGGCAGTTGCTTGATGAAAATGCTGAATATCAAACTATCCGTGTCAATGGATATTTTACAACGAACTCTGGTGAAGCAATCAGACAGGCATCCTTATCTGGATTAGGCATATCCAATCATTCGATCTGGCATATCGCTGATGATTTAGCCTCAGGTAAACTCGTTCAGATCCTTCACAATTATCCCGTCGAATCTACTTCGATTTATGCTGTATGGCCAAATCGAAAACTTGTTCCACCCAAAATCCAATTCTTCTTAGAATACTTAAGCCATTACTTTCAATATCAATATCCGTGGTATGACGATAAAACGGATTAAACTTTTATCTAAACACATTCCAAATTCCCTGTTGATCCGCTTTTGGCACAGGCGTATTCCCAAGTTTAATCCACGGCATATTATCACCATGAAAATCACTGCCAATTGAAACTTTTAAATCCAACTGTTCGATCATTCGATCGACCATTTGACGAGTAGATAAGGGCTCAACACTTGGCGGTAATTCCACCGCATCACCTTTAAGTTGTGCAAACAGTTCAATCAAATAACGGACATTGGTCGCCGATAAGTCATAGCGCGTCGGATGTGCCAAAATTGCATAGCCTTCGCTTTGGTGAATGATCTGAATAGTCTCTTGTAGACTCAAACCATCAAACTTCACAAACGCACGTTTACCTTCTTTTAGAAACCGATCAAAAGCCTGCTGTGGACGTGAAACAATATCCTTGTTCACTAGGGTTTTAGCAATATGTGTTCGCGTGATTCGATCTGCCTCTCCATCGACCAAAGTCAGCACATCTTCATAAATATCCTGTCCGATACAATTTTTAAGTAAATGGCAAATTTGTTTGGCACGTTCTGCACGAATCTTTTTTTGTATCCTAAGTGCATCTTGTAGAGGTTCAGGCTGTTGCATATCTAAGGCGACAATATGCACACCATAGCTCTTTTTCGTGGCTGGACGTGACCATTGACTGGAGATTTCAACACCAGAAATGATATGAATATCATACTGTTGAGCAGTTTTTCGAACGAGTTCCACACCATCCATCGTGTCATGATCAGTCAAGGCCAGCGTATGAATACCACATTCAACTGCCGATTTGACCAATGCATCTGGTGACAAAGTTCCATCAGAAATATTGCTATGTGTATGTAAATCTATGCCTTGCATCTTTATACTATGCCACTTCGTTGATCCAGTTTAGATACTCTAACATGAAAGCACTTTTAGACTTTGTGCCCCTCATTATTTTCTTTTATTTATACAAAACCGTTGATCCCAAAGATACGCATCATCCCTTATTACAATTGATTGGATCAGCAGGTGGTGTCGATAACAATAATATTCTCGTCGCGACAACGGGTCTGATTATTTCCATGTTGGTTATTTATGGTGGATTGTTCATTACCCAAAAGTTCCGTCTGGAGAAACAGCAATGGATTGTGCTGTTCATGACCGTCATTTTTGGCGGTATTACCTTGATGCTCAGTGATGATTTCTATATCCGTTTAAAAGCCGTGATTTTAAATCTAATTTTTGCAGGGGCATTTTTACTTTCACCGATGTTCAGCAAAGATAAGAAACCACTGATCCAACGTTTATTTGGTCCGATTTTTGAACTGAGTGAACAAGGCTGGAAAAATCTAAACTTTGCTTGGGCAGCCATGTTCGTGGTGATGTCGCTGTTACATTGCTTTTTTGCCTTTATTTTTATGCATGGCAAATATTGGGGTGAATTTACAGCTTTTGGTGACATGATCGTCATGTTTTCCTTTATCATTATTCAGTTTGTTGTATTGCGTAAATACTTTAAATCGCCTGATGCTTAAATTGCTTTAAAATCAAACTCTGAGATTGACCTATGCCATTATTTGTAGTCACCTGTACCGACAATGACGGAACTGTAGAAAAACGTTTAGCTGTTCGCCCTCAACATCTTGAACGATTACAAAAACTGGATGATGAAGGTCGTCTGATTGTGGCAGGTGCAATGCCTAAAGATCCGACCAATCCACAAGCGGGTTTTTATGGCAGTACCATTATTGTAGACTTTGACAGTCGCGAAGCACTGGATACGTGGCTCAAAGATGAGCCTTTCCTGCTTGAAGGGATCTATGCAAACATTGAAGTTAAACCATTCAATAAAGCATTTCCGAAAGAGTAAAATTATGTCAACCATTTCCAAAGTGCTTATTGGTTTATCACTATTATGTTCGACGGCATGGGCTGTTGAAGCTGTACCCAACGCAGCAGCTCCAACATCAGTGGCAGCAACCGCCACAACAACTGCAACCACAACTGCAAAACCAGCGCCTGCCAATAGCGCTGTTGTTGCTGACCCAAATGCAGAAACCAAACCGTTAACAGCCGAACAAATTGCAAAAGCCAAAGCTGATCAGGACAACAAAATCAAGGCATTGGTTAAAGATCAAGCAGGACGACTCAAACAACTGGAACAAGCCAATCTGGATGCTTTAACTCAGAATCAAGAGTTACAACTTAAAAATGATAATCTGTTGGTTCAGGTTCAAGTCTTACAAAGTGAACGCAGTGCGCAAATGTTTTTGTACGGCGGTGCAGTCATGGGCGTAGGTGTATTTCTGGGCTTTCTGATTGCCAGTTATATTCACACCAAACGTCGTCGTCAGTGGTAAAATTCATCCTTTAAAACGATTTTAAAGGTTTTTCAGTGACAAGCTCTGGTATTGAAACGGCTGAACTGGATTGGGAATCTGTCGATGGCATTGATATTCCCATTTCCAGACAGTTTGGCGATGTTTATTTCTCTAAAGCCAATGGCTTACTTGAAACCCGACATGTTTTTTTAAATGGCAACGATCTCAGTACGCGGTTAAGTCAACTACAACCTTTTCAATATTTCTGTGTCGGTGAAACAGGGTTTGGTACAGGCTTAAATATTTTAACCTTGTGGCAACTCTGGCAACAGGTACGTCCAGCTAATCAGAGCCATTTACATGCCATCAGCGTTGAAAAATATCCTTTAAACAAAACCGATTTGATTCGTGCATTGAATGCTTGGCCTGAACTCAAACCTCTTGCCGACCAACTTATTGCACAGTATCCGCTTCCAATCGCAGGCTGTCACCGTTTAAGTTTTCCTGAAGAACGATTTAGTCTGGATCTATGGCTAGGTGATGCACATGATGTTTTCCCTATGATTGAAAAAACCAAAGCGGTTGATGCATGGTTTCTTGATGGCTTTGCACCCTCATGCAATCCAGAGCTTTGGGAAGAACAGGTGCTCAATCACATCGTCAGGCTTTCTGATATTGGGACAACTTTTGCATCGTTTAGTGTGGCAGGGGTACTCAAGCGCGGCCTTAAAAAACATGGCATTGCCATTTCCAGACCCAAAGGGTTTGGTCATAAACGTGAAATGCTCAAAGCAATCTGGCAACAGACTGAAGAAAAAACTGAATCATCTGCTATAGATCAGCCTACCGAAGACTTTAAACCACAAAATATTGCGATTATTGGGGCGGGAATCGCGGGTTTAAATGTGGCGTGGGCATTGGCTCAACGTGGACACCACATTACCATCTATGAGCAGAAGCAACCACTCTCAGGTGGATCAGGCAATCCGTTGGCCTTGCTTAATCCAAAACTCTGTCCGATTGAACAAGCGCATGAGCATTTAATGACCCTGACATGGCAATATGCTTTAAATTTTTATCCAAAATTTGAAGCTTTTCGTGCCATTCAAGTCAACCAAATGGCACAAAAAAACCCACAAGACTTACTCGATCTTGCAGAACAATATCCAGTTGGATTATTACAAACACAAATGCCTGAACAGAGTCAAATTGCCACGACGTTGCCCAGTTTAAAGCTGACACAGGCTGGCGCGATTTCTCCGCATCAGCTTCGTGATCAAATCTTGAAACACCGCAATATTGACCTGAAAATTGGCAAAGTCACACAATTGATCGAAATGGGGTCGATGGTTCAACTCATACAAGATCAACATGTTTTAGCAGAGGCAGATCAAGTCGTCGTGTGTTGCGCTAAAGCCAGTTCAGACTTATTTGACCAATACCCTGTCCTAAAGCCGATTCGAGGTCAAGTCAGTTGGCTAAACAATAGCGAACACCCTTTAGCTCAAGACCAAGCGTATAGTTATGGCGGTTATTGTATGCAGCTGGATGCTGAACATTTAATTTTAGGCGCATCGTTTTACCCAAATCGGGAGGATGAAGATGTTCTGCTAGAAGACCATGTGCATAACTTTGATTTAATCCACAGCGTCTATCCAACTTATGCACAACACTTACCAGATCCTGCCGTTTGGGAAGGACGCGCCTCTATCCGAGCGCAAACGGCTGATTATTTCCCATTACTCGGACAAGTTCAGGAAAACTCGCGTATCTTTACCTTTGCAGGTTTAGGTTCTAAAGGGTTTTTATTTGCGCCATTGTGTAGTGAAATATTGGCAGCCTTGATGTTGTATGAAGCCTGTCCCGTGCCAGCATCATTATTACAAAAATTAAATCCGCGCCGTTTCTTCAAAAAAGTTAAAACCAAAAAACCTTATTTTAATGCCTGATCTATTTTACCCAGTAAACTGTGTAACTCTTCTTGATGATTTTGGATTGCAAAACCAAAGGCGCTTAAAGCGCCTTTGGTTTAAATAACTTAGCGATTAAGCAGGAATATCACGTTGTGAAACTGAACGAATCGCTTCTTTTAACGCATCATATCCATGAATCGCAGGGAATTGAGGAAATTCAGCAATCACATTATCTGGCGCATCAAACAAGAAACCATGGTCTGCTTCGCCTAACATCGTGGTATCGTTATACGAATCACCTGCTGCAATTACACGGAAATTCAGACCATGCAAAGCTTTCACAGCTTCACGTTTTTGATCTGGTTGGCGGAGTTTATAAGCCGTGATCATACCTTTATCATCTGTTTCCAATTTATGACAGAAAATCGTTGGCCAACCTAATTGTTGCATCAAAGGATGTGCAAACTCATAGAAGGTATCTGAAAGAATGATCAATTGAAAATGAGTACGTATCCATTCCACAAACTCTTTCGCCCCAGGCAATGGCCCCATATCGGCAATCACCGCCTGAATGTCATTTAAGCCTAAACCATGTTGTTTTAAAATATTTAAGCGCTGTGTCATGAGCACATTGTAGTCTGGAATATCACGCGTAGTGGCTTCAAGCTCTTTGATGCCTGTTTTTTTTGCAAAATTAATCCAGATTTCAGGAACCAAAACACCTTCCAAGTCTAAACAAACGATTTCCATGCTCACTCCAGCGGATTTTAAAAATGGCATTAGTTTAACATGTAGACTTTTCTGCACACACAATCTTTTAAACTCAAATTGAGCGATTATTCAGGTTGACGCTTCAAATTAGATTATAATAATCTGCAAAATCAGTTGATATCTAATAAGGCACACTGGAATGAGTTTAGATTTAGAACGTATCAATGCAGAATTAGGCAATGATGCTGAAAAGTTGATTGAATGGGCGCTGAGCCTGAATGAAAAAGCCATTGTGACGACGAATTTCCGTCCGTTTGAAGCCGTGATTTTGCATATGCTGACACGTGTTAAACCCGACATCCAAGTCGTGTGGATGGATAATGGCTACAACACCGAAACCACCTATAAATATGTGGACGAAATTACCAAACGACTCAATCTCAATCTACTCACCTATCTACCGAAACGCTCTCGCGCCCATCGTGAAGCTTTGGAAGGCCCAGTACCTGCACTAGATGATCCAAAGCATGAAGCTTTCACCGCAGAAGTCAAACTAGAACCATTTGAACGCGCTTTACGCGAAACTGCACCGAAAGTCTGGTTTACGGCTTTACGTGCCACCGATACCGCAGTTCGTGCGGAAATGGACGCAGTCAGTATCAATCCAGATGGACTGATTAAAGTTGCACCCTTACTCAAATGGACATCGAAAGACCTGTGGGAATATATGCAAAAACATAATCTTCCTGATAATGAAGATTATTTTGATCCGACCAAGGGCGAAGAACATCGTGAATGTGGCTTACACTTAAGTCATTAATAGCTTAGTTTTAAAAAGGTAGCTTATGAAAATGGCTACCTTTTTTATTGATCAAATGATTCAATCAAACAATGGCTTTCACAGGTCATGTTTATCTCTTTATTAAAGGAGATAATGAAAGAAAACCTAAACAGCGATGAATAAATGCTCCATAGAGACTTCATTTTCAAAAGGACGAATACGTCAATTTATAAACAACAAGTATTGAGTAAAATCAATGCTTCTGTGTTATCTCAACATTCATCACATTTTATTGGCTTTATGTACATTTTTGCTTATATACTAGTCATACACTTCTAATAGACACGTGTTCTATAATTCTAAAAACGTAGCTCATCAAGGGTTATTGATATAATTGCAGTGAGGCAATCCAAGCTATGCGCCCATTACACCCAATTGACTTTATATTCTTATCCTTAGAAAAAAGACAACAGCCTATGCATGTAGGCGGTCTGTTTTTATTTGAAATTCCAGAAAATGCCCCAGATACATTTATGCAAGATCTGGTCAACGATATTCGCAAATCCAAAACCATTCCTGTCCCGCCATTTAACAATCGACTGAGCGGTCTCTTTTGGGATGAAGATGAAGAGTTCGATCTGGACCATCACTTTCGACATGTCTCCTTACCCCACCCGGGACGAATTCGCGAGTTACTGATTTATATTTCTCAGGAACATAGCACTCTCATTGATCGGGCAAAACCGCTCTGGACATGCAATATTATTGAAGGGATTGAGGGTAATCGCTTCGCCATGTATTTCAAAATTCATCATGCGATGGTAGATGGCGTTGCAGGGATGCGTTTGATTGAAAAATCACTATCAGATGATCCAACAGAAAAAAGTATCGTTCCCCCTTGGTGTGTCGAAGGCAAACGCGCTAAACGTTTAAAAGAGTCCAAGCCTGGACGAATCAAAAAAGTGTTAATGGGCTTGAAAGATCAACTGCAAGCTACGCCACGCGTGATGCAGGAACTTTCTCAAACACTGTTAAAAGATTTCGGGCGTAATCCTGATTATGTCTCGAGCTTTCAGGCACCGAGTTCAATATTGAATCAACGCGTCAGCTCTTCACGCCGTTTTGCGGCACAGTCATTTGAGCTAGATCGCTTTCGTCATATTGCCAAAGCACTTGATGTCACCATCAATGATATCGTTTTGGCGGTGTGTTCTGGTGCATTACGCGAATATCTGATTAGCCATCAAAGCTTGCCAAATAAACCATTAATTGCGATGGTGCCAGCTTCGTTACGCAGTGATGACTCTGACGTCAGTAATCGAATTACCATGATTCTGGCAAATCTGGCGACCCATAAAGATGATCCTTTAGAACGCTTACAAACGATTCGTCGTAGCGTACAAAATGCCAAACAGCGCTTTAAACGCATGACCAGTGATCAGATTTTAAACTATAGTGCTGTGGTCTATGGTCCTGCTGGACTGAATATCTTATCTGGCATGATGCCAAAACATCAGGCATTTAATCTGGTCATTTCCAATGTTCCTGGCCCACGTGAGCCACTTTACTGGAATGGCGCTAAACTGGATGCACTTTACCCTGCTTCTATTGTCCTTGATGGACAAGCGCTAAACATCACCATGACCAGTTATCTGGATAAACTTGAAGTGGGTTTAACTGCTTGCCGTAATGCGTTGCCACGTATGCAAAATTTATTGACACATCTAGAAGATGAAATTCTTCGTTTTGAACAACTAATTGCAGAAAAAGAAAGTATGCAACAACGTGAAACTCAAATCAGTGCAGTCAGTTAAGCCATCACAAGAATAAAATAAGGGGCTTGATATGCCCCTTATTTTTTAATGGTACGACATTGTTTGAGTAATTGATGGCACACTGAGCGGATCATCGCGGTGGTAATTTGTACTTCTTTACCTTGATCGTCCACCATATAACATGTATTCACAACATTGCTGCTGTCCATGACATGTTTTAAACCTTGACCAAGTAATCTTTCACTTACATTCATGCTAGAGAACCTCGACTTGCTAAGACGTCTAAAAAGGGAGAATTTGTCTTTGGCTACTGGATATGTCTAGTATTTAAAATTCGCAGGCGAAAGTAAAATTTCAGTTGTAACAAGGATTAAGCGAAATCCTGTTACAATTTCAGCTTAAAATGATGTCATATTGCTCTTGCGTGTATAAATTTTCGACCTGAAATTTTATGACACGATTCACAAAATGCTCCAAATCCGCGACAGCAGTAGCTTCCGCCGTCAATAAGCGATCGATCACCGCAGGATGCGCAACGACAGTAAAGCCACTCTTGGATTCAAATGCTCGGGTATATCTTAAAATTTCTCGAAATATCTCGTAACACACTGTTTCTGCTGTCTTCACATAACCCCGCCCCTGACAAGTCGGGCAGGACTCACACAGCAAATGTTCCAAAGATTCGCGCGTACGTTTGCGCGTCATTTCTACCAGACCAAGCT
The DNA here is from genome assembly GCF_000581715.1 of Acinetobacter sp. 479375. Taxonomy (NCBI): domain Bacteria; kingdom Pseudomonadati; phylum Pseudomonadota; class Gammaproteobacteria; order Moraxellales; family Moraxellaceae; genus Acinetobacter; species Acinetobacter sp. 479375. The sequence goes on from NZ_JEZN01000030.1 coordinate 17,404, forward strand.
CAGACACTTGTGTAATTTTGGTTTTAGCATGGTCACGTTCCAGCATCTTTTCGAGCTGACGCATCACTTCTTCACGATGCAGGGCCTCTTGCATATCAATGAAATCAATGATGATAATACCGCCCAGATTACGAAGTCGTAACTGACGTGCAATGACCTGTGTCGCTTCCATATTGGTTTTAAAAACCGTGTCTTCGAGACTACGACCGCCTACATAAGAGCCGGTATTAACATCAATGGTGGTCATCGCTTCGGTTTGATCGATCATCAAATAACCGCCAGACTTTAAGGCAACCCGAGTCTGTAAAGCCTTTTGAATATCTTCTTCGACATTATATAAATCGAATAATGGACGCTCGCCGGGATAATGAATCAATCGATCTTTGATATTGGGGACAAATTCATCGATAAATTCCACCAGTTTTGCATGAATTTCACGTGAATCTACATATACCTTTGAGGTTTCTTCATTGGCTAAGTCTCGGATTACCCGCTGTGGTAAAGGTAATTCTTCAAAAATTAGATTTGGAACGACACCACCTTTTTGCTTACGTTGAATAAACTCCCATAGCTTTGCCAGATAGCACATATCCTGCGCAATCGATGCTTCATCAATCCCATCAGCAGCCGTTCGAACAATCACGCTCCCTGGTAAATTGTGTTCTTTTTGAATACGCTCAATCATGCTACGCAGACGATCTCGTTCTTCTTCCGATTCAATCCGCTGTGACACCCCAATATGATTACCATAAGGCATCAGAACCAGATAGCGTGAAGGAATGGAGAGATCAGTACTTAAACGCGCGCCTTTAGTACCAAGCATATCTTTCATCACTTGCACAGTGAGAATTTGCCCCGGATGTAAAAGCTCAAAAACATTTGGCATTGGCTGCGAACGTGGCCAAACCATGTCATTGATATGTAGAAATGCAGTTCGGGATAATCCAATATCGACAAAAGCCGCCTGCATACCCGGCAATACACGAACCACTTTTCCTGTATAGATATTGCCGACCAAGCCACGTTTGACTGTCCGCTCAACAAATAATTCGTTGACTGTTCCGTTTTGGATTAATGCCACCCGACACTCCATAGGCGTGACATTAATCAGTAGTTCTTCTGACATACTCAAACTCAAAATGTTATAAAAATTCTTGTTCCAGAGTTAAAGAAGATCAAGCGTCCAATCTAATCGATTAATTAAAGCCGCCGTTTTCCCCTATAAACTTAACTCTTTTTAATAACTGTATTGTCTCGAATAAAGGCAAGCCCACCACATTGCTATAACTGCCTTCAATTCGAGGAATAAATTGGGCAGCTGCTCCCTGTATGGCATATGCGCCTGCTTTACCCACAGGTTCCCCTGTTGCCCAATAATTTTCCATATCTGCTTGAGTTAAATGCTGAAATTCAACTCGGGTCTGTACAACTTGACTCAAAAAATCGCTTGCAGTGGCTACACAAATTCCAGAAAAAACATCGTGCTGACGACCAGACAATGCGGTCCAGATTTCAAAAGCATGCGCTTTAGATTCTGGCTTTCCAATGATCTTACCATCAAGTCCCAAACTTGTATCCGCTGCTAAGATCACCGCATCTGGACACTGGCTAAAAATGACTTGAGCTTTTTCTCGTGCCAGACGTTCAACATAACTCGAAACGGATTCATTGTCCTGTATAGATTCATCAATATCTGGACGAACAATATCAAAGTCCAAACCAAGCTGCCTAAGCAGCTCTTGTCGTCTGGGCGAGCTTGACGCCAAAATTAAATGCGCCATTTATGTAAACAATAATAAATGATCGGCCAACATAAAATACTGGTCATCAACGGTTGCCAATGGCGAGCAATGGAAAAATGGAAGCCTCCCATGATTTGCGCCATCCACATAAAAAACAAATGCGCAATCAAGGCTAAAATCACAATCGTCCATAAGTTCATAAACGTTAAAATCCGTCTTTCACGAGTGAAATAACGCACAATAAACGTGATCAAAACAAAACTCAGCGCATTGAGTCCTAATGGCGAATCGATTAATAAATCGGTAAATAATCCAGTGGCAAATGCAAACCAGACGCCACACCACGTTGGCTGACACAGCACCCAGAACAGCATGACCATCAACATCACCAATGGTCGCCAGCCCGAAACATCATAGGACAATGGATAAATCATTAAAATCGAACTGATCACTATTGAAATAATAATAATGATCAGAGGATCTTTACGCTTTTCATATTTTAACTTAGCGATTGGCATACGGTTGCTCCATCGCTAGGGATTCAGAAAATAACACCACAACATGATGTCCACTGGCCAACTGCGCCGCAGGAGTCACATCAATTTCAGAGAACTCACCCGAATTATGTCGACGGACCAACGAGACTGTTCCCACCAGATAACCTGCGGGGAAATGTTCGCCCAATCCCGAACTATAGACTTTATCCCCAATTTGTACATTGGCACTTGTGGGAACATATTCCATTTTTAAACGTCCAAGATCGCCAGTTCCAGACACGATGGCGCGCATCCCAGTCCGTTCCAAACGCACAGAAAGTGAATGTTCTTTATCTGAAAGCAGCATGATACGTGAACTATGTGGATAGACATTAATGACCTGCCCCATAATCCCCTTATCATCCAAAACTGTTTGACCGACTTTAATCTGATTGGTCTCACCGCGGTTGATAATAATGATATGACGCAATGGATCTGCATCTGTCCCGATCACTTCTGCAATTTCCATACGCCCATCAATAATTAAAGGCGTATCCAATAATCCCCGCAAACGGGTATTTTCCGCAGAGAGTTCAGATAATTTTTGTAGGCGCACCTGTGCCTGAAGCAACTCAGCCTGCATCGCTGTATTTTCACGACGTAACTGGGTTTCAGACTTGGTTTGTTGGTTGAGCCATTCTCGCGACAGTACAGGATAGCTGGCTAGTGCATAAATCGGGTTATATGCAGCATAGGTTACATCCCTCGCAGGCTTGATAACATGGGGCATGCGCCAGTTAATAAACAGCAACACCAGACATGTAATAACCGCGATGACAAACGAGCGAAAAGATGGCGGTTGTCTTGAAAAAAGATTCGGTTGCACCGCCTCGTCCTTAAAAAGTATTAACCAACAAAGAGCATGTCATGATTTGGGTTATCAAAGAACTCCAGTACTTTACCACCACCACGTGTCACACAAGTCAGAGGATCTTCTGCAACGACCACGGGTAAGCCTGTTTCCTGAGCAAGTAACTTATCTAGATTACGCAATAAAGCACCGCCGCCGGTTAAGACAATTCCGCGCTCTGCGATATCAGAAGAGAGTTCAGGTGGAGTTTGTTCAAGTGCTGATTTCACCGCACTGACAATGCTTTGAAGTGGATCAGAAATCGCTTGCATGACTTCATCAGAAGTCACGGTAATTGAGCGAGGTACACCTTCTGCCAAATTACGACCACGAACTTCTATTTCCAAGGTCTGACCATCTGAAACCGCCATGCCCACTTCTTTCTTGATGATTTCAGCGGTTGTTTCCCCAATCACACAACCGTGTGCTTTACGCACATAATGAATAATTTGCTCATCAAATACATCCCCCCCGATACGGAGTGAGTCGGCATAGACACAGCCTTGAAGTGAGATAATCGCAATCTCGGTGGTACCACCACCCACATCAACCACCATTGAACCACACGCTTGTTCAACTGGCATACCAGCACCAATCGCAGCGGCCATTGGTTCTTCAATTAAACGCACATCACGCGCACCTGCATTAAATACAGCCTCACGGATGGCACGGCGTTCAACTAAAGTTGATTTGCATGGCACACACACCACCACACGTGGTGCGGGTGGAAATAAGCGTTTTTCATGTACTTTACCAATAAATTGGTTCAACATGGTTTCGGTGACTTCGAAATCAGCAATCACACCGTCTTTCATTGGACGAATTGCAGAAATATTGGCTGGCGTACGACCTAACATTTGTTTAGCATCGAGACCTACCGCAGCTACAATTTTCTGCGAACCACTGTGACGAATCGCCACAACAGTCGGCTCATTTAATATAATACCTCGGCCTGGTGCATAAATAAGTGTATTTGCTGTACCTAAATCAATGGCTAGATCTGGCGAAAACAAGCCAATTAGTCGTTTTAGAATCACGGATCGTTCTCAGTTAAACTTTATATGGACGCAAGTTGGCAACTTTAACTAAATGTGATGCTTTGAACAAGTCAATCGCTTATTATAAGCCACATTATTTGCAAATTTTTAATACTGACTTAGGTGATGTTATGTCTACATCGGATGCTCAGCATTCAGATTTAAATGCACAAACCGTATCTCAAATCGCCAATCTTGCTCGATTGTCGCTTAATGATACGCAATCTAGCGACTATGCTCAAAGTCTAAATAAAATTTTAGACATGATGGACAGCCTAAAAAGCATTGATACTGAGGGTGTTGAACCTCTGAAAAGTCCGTTTGACAACCCGCAGCCCTTGCGTGCGGATGTGGTCACTGAAAGCAATCATCGCGATGAATATCAAGCAGTTGCACCTGAAACGCAGGACGGACTTTATCTGGTTCCACGCGTCATTGAATAGTTAAAAACAGATAAATTCTTTGTGATTTATCTCCCTAAATTTTAGAATTTGACGATATAGAATTTTTACTTATGACAGATTTACATCGCTTATCTATTCGTGAACTTTCCGAAGGCTTAAGCCAGACGAAATTTTCCTCACGCGAATTGACTCAACATTATCTGGATCGTATTGCCAAACTTGATGCCCAGATTCAAAGTTATGTGACTGTCACGCCTGAACAAGCACTGGCTGAGGCAGATGCAGCCGATACAGCACTGAAAGCAGGCAATGCCACAGTATTAACAGGCATTCCGTTAGCACATAAAGATATTTTTTGTACCCAAGGCATTAAAACTACTGCTGGTTCAAAAATGCTAGATAATTTTATCTCACCTTATGATGCCACCGTGGTCGCTAAAGCCAAAGCTGCGGGTCTGGTCACTTTGGGTAAAGTGAATATGGATGAGTTCGCAATGGGCTCAACCTCAGAAAGCTCCTATTTTGGTGCGACCAAAAACCCATGGGCGCTGGATCGAGTTCCCGGTGGTTCGTCTGGCGGTTCAGCGGCAGCTGTTGCGGCTGATCTTGCACCTTTTGCTACAGGGACAGATACAGGTGGGTCGATTCGTCAACCTGCGTCATTCTGCGGCTTAACAGGCTTAAAACCGACTTATGGTCGTGTCTCTCGCTTCGGGATGATCGCCTACGCATCTTCACTGGATCAAGGCGGACCAATGGCACGTTCGGCTGAAGATTGTGCCTACTTGATGAATGTGATTGCAGGACATGATGCCAAAGATTCAACTTCGGTCGAGAAAGATGTCGATGACTATGTGGCAAACTTGAATGCAACCTCGTTGAAAGGCTTGCGTATTGGGATTCCAAAACAATACTTCAATGTGGCAGGTTTAGATGCTGACGTTAAAGCACGTGTTGAAGAATCTTTGAAAAAGCTTGAAGAGATGGGTGCAATTCTAGTTGAGATTGATCTCAGCATGACTGAAAGCTATGTGCCTACCTATTACTTGATTGCCCCTGCTGAAGCATCTTCGAACCTGTCACGTTATGATGGTGTGCGTTATGGCTACCGTTGTGAAAATCCAGTCGATTTGATGGATTTATACAAGCGTTCACGTTCTGAAGGCTTTGGTGCTGAAGTACAACGTCGTATCCTGATTGGAACTTATGCCCTTTCTGCGGGTTATTACGATGCGTATTATGTGAAGGCACAAAAAGTACGTCGTTTGATCCAACAAGACTTCTTAAAAGCATTTGAAACTGTTGATGTGATTGCAGCACCATCTGCACCAACGACTGCCTATAAGATTGGAGCTGATTTAACCCCTGTTGAAATGTATTTGGGCGATATTTATACCCTTGCAGTGAACTTGGCAGGTTTACCCGCGATCAACGCACCTGTGGGTTTAGACAATAACAACTTGCCAGTGGGCTTACAATTGATTGGAAATTATTGGTCAGAATCACAATTGCTCTCAATTGTGCATCAATACCAACAAGATACAAACTTCCACACTCAACGTGCGGCAATTGCTGAGGAGACTGCATAATGAACGATACTTCTAAAGCAGCTCAAAAGTTAAAGCTGATTGACGGTTGGGAAGTCGTAATTGGAATTGAGATTCACACGCAGTTGGCAACCCAATCTAAAATTTTCTCAGGTTCATCGACTGAATTTGGTCAAGACCCGAATACTCAAGCGAGTTTGGTTGATTTGGCTATGCCGGGTGTCTTGCCTGTCTTAAATGCCGAAGTGGTAAATTTGGCCATTCGTTTTGGTTTGGGCATCGATGCTTATATCGATCAAGCATCGGTGTTTGCACGTAAAAACTACTTTTACCCAGACTCTCCTAAAGGCTATCAGATTAGCCAGATGGATAATCCAATTGTCGGTTTGGGTCATATCGACATTCAGCTTGAAGATGGTGAAGTTAAGCGTATTGGCGTGACACGTGCGCATCTTGAAGAAGATGCAGGCAAGTCAATACATGACCAATTTGAAGGTCAGTCGGGAATTGATTTAAACCGTGCAGGTACACCATTACTCGAAATTGTATCTGAACCCGATATGCGTTCGGTCGAAGAAGCCGTTGCCTATATCAAATCGATTCATACTTTGGTGCGTTGGTTAGGTATTTCGGATGGCAACATGGCAGAAGGCTCGTTCCGTGCGGACTGTAATGTGTCATTGCGTCGTCCGGGTGATGCATTTGGTACTCGTTGTGAGTTAAAAAACCTCAACTCATTTCGTTTCATTGAGCAAGCGATCAATGTTGAAATTGAACGCCAAATGGAAATTTTGGAATACGGCGGTTCGATTGATCAGGAAACCCGTTTGTTTGATCCGAACAAAATGGAAACCCGCTCAATGCGTTCTAAAGAAGAAGCGAACGACTATCGCTACTTCCCAGACCCAGACTTGTTGCCTGTGATCATTGCAGATGAACAAATTGAAGCCATTAAGGCCACCATGCCAGAATTACCTGCTGCACGTCGTGAACGCTTTATCGCAGATTTTGCTGTGACTGAATATGATGCGCATGTTCTCACGCTTTCACGCGAAATGGCAGATTTCTATGAAGCTGTGGTTGCAGCATCTGGCGGTGCTGCACAAGGTAAGATTGCGGCAAACTGGGTGATGGGTGAATTCTCAGGCGCTTTAAACAAAGCGGGTTTAGAATTAGCGGATTCCCCTGTTTCTGCTGAACAGCTTGGCGGTATGATTGCGCGTATTGTGGATAACACCATTAACGGTAAAATTGCGAAGCAAGTGTTTGGCTTTATGTGGGAAGCAGAAGGTAAATCTGCGGATGACATTATTAGCGAGAAAGGCCTGAAGCAAGAAACCGATACAGGTGCGATTGAAGCGATTATCAAAGACGTGCTTGCAGCCAATGAAAAAATGGTTGAGGAATACAAGTCTGGTAAGGAAAAAGCCTTTAACGGTCTAGTCGGTCAAGTCATGAAAGCTGCAAAAGGTAAAGCCAACCCTGCTCAAGTGAATGAATTGATGAAGAAATTGATTGGTTAAGCTAATCTAGTTTCAAAAGAAAACCCGCTTTAGAGCGGGTTTTCTTTATTAATGGGAAGTTGTAGCAATAATTTTCTCAGCAATAAATTTAACAACGGGAAGATATTTTTTTACAGTAGTTTCACTTTCACTAAATGGAATAAACCTTTCTGCTCTATTATATTTATCACTAGAGTGAACTATACCATTCCTAATAGCTTTTATAGTTCTACCAATGATATCAATTACATTATTTTCATCCAACCCTTTTTTGTCGATATTCTCACCAAATATATCAACCCCTTCACCACGCCGGATATCTAAAGAATGTACATAATTTAGAAGAGCTTCAGGTTGAATATATTCATGCAAAACACATAGAAGCATTTTATTTTCATCATTCTCGTAATTATATCTTTTTATGGCTTTGTTGCATAAATAAATTTCATCCCCATACATGTTAGATGAATACAGAATCAAAAAGCCGATACAAAACAACGAACTGGTCTGAGTACAATCAGGCTTTACGTCAACGGGGTGCTTTCACCATTTGGTTTGATCCCCAAATGCAATGGTCTGCAACACCTACTGGAAAAAAAGGACGTCAACCTACCTACACTGATATAGCAATTCAATTTGCCCTGACGATACGAAACCTGTTCCAACTGGCTTTACGCCAAACACAAGGTTTCATTCAAAGCCTTTTTCAAATGGCTCACCTCGACTGGAATGTTCCAGACTTCTCAACATTGAGTCGGCGAGCAGATAAGCTGCAGCCACTT
>NZ_JEZN01000031.1:0-24546 GCF_000581715.1 Acinetobacter sp. 479375
ATAGCTAATCGCAATATCAATATGTTTTTGTCTTCGACAAAGCGTACTGTAATCTGGTGCGGTCCAATTTAATCCACAAAGTTTAATCAGACTTTGAACAAAACCTGTGACCATGCGTAAAGAGAGTCTAAATAAAGATTTGATCATTAAACAGCATTGAATAGCCGTATCGGAGTAAGTTTGATTTCGACCTTGCTTGTTTTGTGGTTGTGCATACCACTGAGTGTTTGGATCAAACCAAATGGAAATGTTGCCCCGATTAATGAGAGCGCGATTATAGGAAGACCAGTTGGTTGTACGATAAGTTTTAGGAGTAGGTTTATTCATTTTGAAATTATAGGACTGAATAAACCTTATAGGCTCTAGGTTTGTGCAACAAAGCCGATTTGAGTCGATGATGTTCCCTTTAAAAAGTACTTAGAGACCGAAAACCCTGTTGATTAGACACACTTCACCCTGAGGCTGACCATAATAAAATGACGATGCTTGTCCTTTACGTAGTGCACGCATGACTTCAATACCTTTAATTGTGGCATAAGCCGTCTTCATAGATTTGAATCCTAATGTGGCCCTGATGATCCGCTTTAGCTTGCCATGATCACATTCAATCACGTTATTTTTATACTTAATCTGCCTGTGCTCAAGGTCTGGTGGACATTTACCTTCCCGTTTTAACCGTGATAAAGCACGTCCATATGTGGGTGCTTTATCCGTGTTGATCACTTGTGGAATTTGCCACTTCTTCACATTATTTAAAATTTTTCCAAGAAAACAATATGCTGATTTGGTATTACGTCTAGAAGAAAGATAAAAATCAATGGTATCGCCACGTTGATCGACTGCACGATACAGATAAGACCATCGTCCATTCACTTTTACATAGGTTTCATCAATATGCCACGAGCTCAGATCTGTAGGATTACGCCAATACCAGCGCACAGCCCAAAGAATGATTTCGCCCTGAAAATGCCGACCATGGAAAGGATTCATATGCTGCACCTTTAGCTAAAACAGTCTTCAGCTTACCATTCGTGGTTATTTGCAACAGTGCCGATTTTTTGAAAAAAGCATAGGTCTAGATAATCAAGCTAGATTTTTTAGAACTCCACATTGGTCAATTGTACATAAGCCATCACAAGTACCTCTTAAATCAGATAATTGTTCAATAAGCTTTTGTTGCTTGATTATATTTTCCCTGATAGCACTGACATGTAAGTCAATTAATTCATTCACATCTGAACAATTTTTCTTGGGATTATCTTTATAGGTGAGTAATTGACGAATTTCATTCAAACTCATATTTAAAGTTCGGCAATTCAAAATAAACTTAATTCGCTCAACATAGCCTACATCGTAAAGGCGGTAATTTCCTTCCGTTCTTTCCGGTTCCGGAATTAAACCTTCCTTTTCATAAAACCTAATTGTTAATACTGAACATGAGGTTTTTTTAGAGAGTTCACCAATTTTTAAATGCATTGAGTTAGTATTTCCAAAAAATCTTGACTCTATAGTAACTATAGGGATTCTAATATTCAAAGTTTATAAATTTTTTTAATGGGTATAACTATGAGTGGCTGTGGATGTAGTAAAGAAACACCATGCGAAGATAAGAAATCTCAACAAGAAAATCATCCATCAATTGCAGAAGCAAGCAATTCAAAGAATTGTGATAATACGCCTAGCTGTTGTGGTGAAGAGAAAGAAGAAAAATCTTCATCTCCTTGCTGTAACACTTCAAACAGTTGTGAAGATACCGCTCAATCCTGTTGTGGTTCTGATCCCAAAGAAAATTTAAGCACTGAAAACGTTTTAAGAGATTCGCACTACATGAGTGAATACTTAGTTCCCAAAATGGATTGTTCTGCGGAAGAACAGATGGTTCGTATGGCACTATCTTCAATTGATGGTGTTCAAAAACTCATCTTTGATTTACCTAACCGTTCTTTAAAGGTTCTACATAATCAAAAAGATGAAAATATAACCACCAAACTTGAAGGACTGGGTTTTGGGGCAAAGCTTGTGAAGACTGAAACTTATATAAGCAATCAACAGGCCAAGCAAACAAGTACCTACACCATTCCTAAAATGGATTGCTCTGCTGAAGAGCAAATGGTCCGTATGACTCTTGCAGATCTTGAAGCAGTTAAAGGTCTTACTTTTGATCTTCCCAATCGAAAACTGAAAGTCTTCCATAATGAAGGGATTCAGCAAATTACGGCCAAACTTGAAGAACTGGGTTTTGGGGCGAAACTTGATGAAACACAGCTTTCTTCAGGTGATCTACCCAATGAACCTGATCCTGTGAGACAAGCTAAAGTACTTAAACTGTTATTAGGCATTAATGCTCTACTGTTCTTTATAGAATTCATCAGCGGTATTATTGCTGCGTCTACAGGATTGATTGCTGATTCTCTAGATATGTTTGCCGATGCAGCCGTTTATGGTATTGCGCTATATGCCGTCGGAAAAGCTGCGAAATATCAAGTGAAAGCAGCCCATTTCGCAGGTTGGATTCAGTTATTACTTGCTGTCATCGTGATTATTGATGTCATTAGACGATTCATGTTTGGAAGCGAGCCAGAATCAACGCTCATGATTGTTATTGGCCTGCTCGCACTTATAGCTAACGTGACATGCTTATATCTTATTTCTGGTCATCGAGAAGATGGCGCACATATGAAAGCCAGTTGGATTTTCTCGGCGAATGACGTTGTCGTAAATATGGGCGTTATATTTGCCGGTGTACTCGTGGCGTGGACGGGATCAGCTTACCCAGACTTAATCATTGGCATCCTGGTTTCTTTATTCGTGCTTAATGGTGCTCGAAAGATTTTGGCTTTGAAGTAAGAGTCTCGAAAATGAATCTATTTCAAGTTAAACAAAATCAGATCGTCAAAATTAGAGATCTCAAAAAAGGTAATCAATACAGTCATACCACTGATCCCGTATTGGAACGGCTCCAACTATTAGGTTTTAGAGAGGGTGAAACTCTACAAGTACTCGCTAAAGGTGTTTTTGGCGGAGATCCTGTTTTAGTTCAAATTGAAACTTCAAGATTCGCATTAAGAAAGAATGAAGCTGAAAGAATTTTTGTAGAGTTAGTATCCAATGAAGATTAAGAACATTGCATTAGTCGGTAATCCAAATTGCGGAAAAACCTCTTTATTTAATACACTTACTGGTACGCGACAAAAAGTTGCCAACTATGCTGGGGTTACCGTAGAAAGAAAAGAAGGTTCTTTTAACTTACCTTCTGGTGATGCAGTACGAGTATTGGACTTACCCGGAACTTACAGTTTAAAACCTAGTAGTTTAGATGAAGAAGTTACCAGGGCAGTTTGTTTGGGCGAGCTAAAAGGTGAAATTCTACCCGACATTTTTATATGCGTTGTAGATGCCACAAATTTAAGCTTACATTTGAGCTTGGTTCTCGAAGTTCGTGCTTTAAATCGCCCTATGATTCTTGTATTAAATATGATGGATGAGGTCAAAAAGCGTGGTATTTCCATTGATAAGGATAAACTGTCTCAACTGTTAGGTATCCCTGTAGTTGAAGCTGTCGCAGTTAAAACAAAAGGAATTCAAGATTTAATTAATCAATTAGATCAAAAAAATCTTTTTATTACTCCTTATCATTCTGAATTAAGTCATTTTGAACAGGTCAAACAAATCACCAAACAAGTTATTTTAAATAATGACAGTGGTGATAAAAGAACCGCATTTCTAGATAAAATTTTTCTACATCCTGTATTTGGTTTAGTAATCTTAACTTTAACCATGTTTGTGATGTTCCAGGCGGTATTTATATGGGCAACGCCTTTTATTGAATTCATTGAAAATTTTGTCGCATGGCTCAGTGATTTTATTGGACCACTAATCCAACATCCTCTATTAAAAAGCTTGGTTGTGGATGGGGTAATTGCTGGTGCAGGTAGCGTGCTTGCATATATGCCTCAGATTTTGATTTTATTCTTCTTCATTTTAATGCTTGAAGAGTCAGGCTATTTACCCCGGGCAGCATTTCTTTTAGATAAATTAATGTCTAAAGCCGGGCTTAGCGGCCGTTCATTTATTCCTCTGCTATCCAGTTTTGCTTGTGCCATTCCCGGAATTATGGCAACCAGAAGTATCAGCTCTGAACGGGACCGATTAGCAACAATTATGATTGCACCCTTGATGACCTGTTCAGCAAGATTGCCAGTATATGCTTTATTGATCGCGGCATTTATTCCGAACCAATTAATCTACGGCTGGTTAAGTCTGCAAGGATTAGTCCTTTTTGGTCTTTATATGTCGGGAATAGTCTCAGCGTTATTAGTTTCACTCTTTCTGAAGTTGGTTCGAAAAGATAAAACTGAAAGTATTTTTATTTTTGAGCTTCCCACATACCGAATTCCAGATATTAGAAATATTGCATTAGGCTTATATGATAGGGCAACTATTTTCTTAAAACGAGTTGGTGGCATTATCGTTGCGCTGTCTATCTTGTTATGGGTGCTAGTCACGTTCCCTCAACCACCAGATAATGCAACCATGCCGGCCATTAACTATAGTTTAGCTGGTCAGTTAGGGCATTTAATTCATCCTATATTTGCGCCTATTGGGTTTACATGGGAAATATGTATTGCACTCATTCCTGCTATGGCAGCAAGGGAAGTTGTAATTGCTGCTCTTGGGGTGATTTATGCGATGTCAGGTGATGAAGATACAGTAACTCAAAGTCTGTTAAGTCAAATTTCAGGCCCGGATGGATGGGGGTTAGCCACAGGTTTATCATTATTGGTATGGTTTATTTTTGCTCCCCATTGTCTTGCTACGTTAGCAACAATTAGACGAGAAACTGGCAGCTGGAAACAGCCCATCATTATGGCAACTTATTTGTTTGCATTAGCCTACATCTTTTCATTAATCACATATCAAGTTGCGAGTAATTTTTAATTAGCAAATGAATAAAATAAGGGAGCTAGCTCCCTTATTTTATTGAAATACTCACTATAAATGAAGCGCTTTTACAAGAAAAACTGTATAGATATCAATAATATTAAACAGCTTCCTAAGAAAACTTCTAATTTAATTATAAATTATGAAAGAGTTCCCTCTTTTTAGTGCAATTCATGAAATTAGGTTTAAATATCAAAAATTATGGCTTAATGAATAGCATGATCTTGTAGACACTTTTAGTGAAATAATAATCAAAATATTGGAATGCTCCCAGTAGCCTAGACACAAAACCGATTCTAAAATTCTTATACTCGATATGGATAATTATTCTGAAAATTTTTTAGTATTAATTTCTTGTAGATAAGTGAAGATCTCATCTACTGTAGCTCGTTTTTAACCACTGCATAAAAATAGACCAAAAATTAAGCTTTTTTAGTTTTACAGATTCGAAAATAAATAGTAATAATTCATGAATAGTAGCCGAAGCTACCATTCATGAATCCAAATCATACTATTTTAAAAAACTAATTCGATGCCTGCACCATATTTCCACCCTTTTTCGGAATTAGTAGCCTCTTGCATAAAAGTATCTTGCTGTCCTTTTTCATACTGATAAGCAATATCAATAAAAGGTTTAAATCGCTTAGTAATCTCATATCTAGTTTTGATACCAGTTTTTAGTTCTGATAAACCTGATTTTGCAGCATAGTTAGAATCATCGCTAAATATTACATCTGCTTCGATATAAGGTTGAGTAATAAGTTTCTGAGTTAAAAGCAAATCACGTTCTAATTCAAAACTTGCTCCCCAAAAATTATTCTCACCGCCATAAAGATATGCTTGTGTTTCAAAGAAATAAGGAGCTAGACCTAATATACCAATAACCCCATCCACTCGATCGCTGCTGCTGTTATTTTTATCTTCACTATATCTTACCCCAGCTTGTACATCCCAAAATGGGGCTACGTTACGGCTATAAAGTGCTGATACAGCATATTTTGGATCATTACTTTCTGACTTTTCCGAATTGGCTTCAATAAATAGACGATTTTCATCTGTTCCAATCAAAGTTTCAAGCTTTGTTCCTAGCTTACCCTTACCATCTTCATCAACTATCCATGCATTTTCAAGTTTTGTTACTTGATAAATTTGTCCACCATGTTCTTTAAGATGATCATCATGAGATGGGGCTGATCTCTTTCTTGCGGTCAGAATAATATTATCTCCCCCATTTGCATTTTCCATTGAATAATATTCTGGATACAATTCTTGGGGGCTATATCTTAAGCCACCAGACTCCTGTAATAAGACTCTCATACCATTTGTAATATTACTTTCTTGTTCCGAAGTGCTGCTATTAGCAAAAGTTAAGTTTGATATACTTATTAATGCAATTGATAAGACTGTTTTTGAGAAGAAATTCTTAGTGATTTGCATGTGGATTTACTCCCTTCTCATTTACTTGGGACTGAGGAACAGTCTTTGTAGAATTACCATCTTCCACTTGAGCTACAATGAGTTTATTCATCATTCCTGCACTCATATGGTAAAGCAGGTGACAATGAATAGCCCACTCACCTAACTCATCAGCTGTGAGTAGAGTGGTTATCGTTTTCCCAGGTGGAACAATTACCGTATGTTTGTTTGGCATATTGCTTGGATCCTGACCATTCTCAAGCTGCATAAACATGCCATGTAAGTGCATTGGGTGAGCCATCATACTGTCATTGACAAATTTTAAGCGAATACGTTCACCATACTTCACCACTAGTGGGTCGGCTTCATTAAATTTTTTACCATTTATTGTCCAAATATAACGCTCCATGTTTCCACCAAGACGGATCTCTATTTCACGTTCAGCTGCACGAGTGTCTTTTTGAGGATCTAACGATTGCAAATCACTATATTGCAATGCTTTATTACCTTCAGGTGTTGAAGCATTTGCCCATCCAAATACGGTATTATCATTCTTGTCTGAAGCCGCCTTAACAGTAGCGCTATTCATCGGCATATCATGATCCATACCTTTCATAGAAGACATATCATGATCCATACCTTTCATAGAAGACATATCGTGATTCATGCCTTTCATAGAAGACATATCATGATTCATATCTTTCATTGAAGACATATCATGATCCATACCTTTCATAGAAGACATATCGTGATTCATGCCTTTCATAGAAGACATATCATGATCCATACCTTTCATAGAAGACATATCGTGATTCATGCCTTTCATAGAAGACATATCATGATTCATTCCCATATCTTCCATAGTCAATAAAGAACGAGGACGAGGCTTAGGCATCTCAATTTGTTTTACAGGTGAGGTATTTTCATCATGTAAGGTTCCAACCGAAAATCCAGTACGATCAATAGATTCAGCTTCGATTTGATAATGGGCTTGTTTCGGTTCAACAATGACATCATAAGTTTCAGCAGTACCTATACGGAACTCATCTACAGGAACGGGCTTTACAGGTTGACCATCAGCACTGACTACAGTCATTTTTAGGTTTGGAATGCGTACATCAAAGAATGACATAGCGGAAGCATTAATAAAACGAAGGCGAACTTTTTCACCAGCTTTGAAGTTACCCGTCCAATTTTGCTGAGGTGTCTTGCCATTCATTAAAAATGTATAACCAGTCACATCGGACATATCTGTTTTCAGCATTCGCATCTGATTCCACATAGAACGGTCTTGCCAAGTCGCTTTTAGCCCATCACGTTTAACTTGTTTTAATACATCGAATACTGTTTCGCGGCGGTTCTGATAGTAGTCTGCTTCTTTTTTAATATTTTTCATAATTTGATCACTTGTCGAATTATGAAAATCAGAAAGCAAAACAACGTAATCTTTATCGGTTTTTTCAGCAGCTGTTAGTGGAGTTTTATCTTTAGGATAAATAACAAAAGCACCATATAAACCGTCTTGTTCTTGTCCTTTACTATGTGAATGATACCAATAAGTACCATTTTGGCGGACTTTAAACTTATATTCATAAGTTTTATTAGGGGCAATGCCATTAAATTTGTTAAATCCAGGTACACCATCCATAATTCCAGGTAATAATAAGCCATGCCAATGGATTGAAGAGTCCTGATTTTTTAACTTATTGTGAACACGGATAACGGCCTCATCACCTTCTTCAAATTCAAGAAGTGGTGCAACGAATTTACCATTTACAGTAATTCTCTCAACTGGTTTTCCTGTGATATTTACAGTTTGTTCAGCGATTGTTAAATCATATTCTTTAACTGCCGCCATTACCCAAGTTGATGAAAATAAACCAACTCCAATTAAGAGTATATGACTTAACTTTTTTGACATTCTATCTCACCTTTAGAAAGGTCAAGATTGAAGTAATAAAGCAAATATTTAGTATAAACTTTAATACTTCTTTCTCGCTATTTATAAAATTATTTATTGCTACTAGGCATATTCATCTTTGAATGATCCATTTTAGAATGGTCCATATTCATCTTTGAATGATCCATTTTAGAATGGTCCATATTCATCATAGAATGATCCATTTTAGAATGGTCCATATTCATCATAGAATGATCCATTTTTGACATGTCAGATGAGTTAGGAGACTGATGTTGACTATGATCTTGCTGAGTCTTGTCATCTTTTTCCATTTTACAAGGTTTTGTACAAGGTTCCTGTGCTTTTACCGTTTTAGTGGCACTTGAGGTTGATACATCTTTTGCCCAAGATTGAGTACCAGCAATTAAAGTTCCAGCACACATTAAAATTGTTAGACTACGACGCACTACAGTTTTCATAAGTTTCTCTAAAAGTTAATTTCTTGCTACTACAATAAAGTGAAGCACTGAACATCTAAGTGACTTGAAAATGACATTTTTGTAATCTATCTCGATCAGATGTTTTATAACGTTATTATAGTTTTAATGAATGACTTAGGATTCGGAAATGAGAATACTATTAGTTGAAGATGAACAAAAAACTGGTGATTATCTCAAGCAAGGTTTATCCGAAGCTGGCTATATTACTGACTGGGTTACAGATGGGTTAACGGGTAAACATCAAGCTCTTTCTGAAGAGTATGACTTAATTATTTTAGACGTGATGTTACCTGGACTAAATGGTTGGAATATTATCAATGATATTCGTAGCAGCGGTAAAACAATGCCCATTCTTTTTCTTACCGCCCGAGATCAAATCGAAGATCGAGTAAAAGGATTAGAGCTAGGCGCTGATGATTATTTAGTTAAGCCTTTTGCTTTTGCAGAGCTTCTAGCTCGAATAAAAACGCTCCTTAGACGAGGGCAACAAAGAGAAGATAATAATATTATTAAGATTGCTGATTTAGAACTTGATTTGAGAAAACGTCGGGTAACACGAGCAGGTCAACGCATTGATTTAACGGCTAAAGAATTTGCTCTTATGGAGCTTTTTATGCGTAGAAGAGGTGAAATTCTACCAAGAGCACTTATTGCATCTCAAATTTGGGATATGAACTTTGATAGTGATACAAATGTAGTTGAAGTCGCTATTAAACGATTAAGAAATAAAGTAGATAGTAATTTTACCCCTAAGTTAATTCAAAATATTAGAGGAATGGGGTATGTATTAGAGGTAGAAGATGAATAATAAATTATTCAAATCTATCAGTTTTCGTATTGGTATTATTTTCTCATTATCGACTATATGTATTCTCATTATGATGGGGTTTTTCATCCATAAATTAGTGATGCATCATTTTGAAACGCAAGATCGTACCCAATTAGAAGGTAAAATCCAGCTTATTCAGAATCTTCTCCAACAGCATCCTAAAAATTCTCCAGAACTTAATCTTTATTTAAGAGATGCTTTAGTTGGGCATCATGATCTGATTGTTCAAATTGAACGACCCACAGGCCAAATTCTATTCAGTACTGCCCCTTCAATGATTAATTCCCAAAAGTTAATGAAAACAGCGGATAGTTCGTGGATTGAGTGGAAACTTCAGGGTAAAACTTATCGGGGGATTATCTATAACGCGAATATAGTTGAAAATTCTGAAATAAAATCTACTCAAATTATTGTCGGTATAGATACCTCTGAGCATCTACATTTTTTAAATGATTTTAAGCGTCAACTTTTTTACATTGGTTTAGCCGGTACGATTTGTTTAATGTTTTTAGGCTGGTTTGCAACCTGGAGAGGTTTAAGACCCGTGCAAAAAATGGCTAAGGTCGCAGAAGGCATTTCTGCCCAACATCTTTCAGAACGTTTAGAAGTTGAGCACACACCAACAGAACTAAAATCATTAGCAATTGCCTTCAATGATATGCTCGACAGACTAGAATCAGCTTTAGAAAGGCTTTCCGATTTTTCATCTGATTTAGCGCATGAAATTAGAACACCGATTAATAACTTAATGACTCAAACTCAAGTATGTCTTGCCCGTAAACGAGATACCAGTACCTATCAAGAAGTACTATTTTCTAATTTAGAAGAATTAGAACGTTTGGCTCGAATGGTATCCGATATGCTTTTCTTGGCAAAAGCAGAACATGGCCTAAAATTACAGAACTTACAGAATATTGACCTGGTTAAAGAAGTTACAGCCTTATTTGATTTCTATGATGCGCTAGCTGCCGAAAAAAATATGACGCTTCAACAAACAGGATCTGGAAATGTCAAAGGTGATCCTGCTATGTTACGTCGAGCACTCAGCAATCTATTATCTAATGCAGTTAAATATGGAAATAAGAATTCTACAATACGCATAAAACTTCAACAGAATTTAGATAACACAATATTTTCAATTGAAAATGAAGGCCCTGAAATCTCTCCTGAACAACTATCCAGGTTATTTGATCGATTTTATCGAACAGATGCATCTAGACAAAGAACAGAAGAAGGAACCGGCTTAGGGCTCGCGATAACAAAATCTATTCTTGATATGCTTGGGGCGACCATCCAGGCTGAATCCCTCAATGGTCGAATCATTTTTACCATTGTTTTTCAAAGTGAATCCATGCAAGGGGAATCATTTTAACTCATTTTTTGAACATCTTCCATTTACCCGAGTTGACCTTACATAAAGCTCAAACTGAGAGCCAGAGCTACGCCAGCACCTATCATGGCAATTGTGTAGCCAAATATGATAGCTCGGCCAAACTGTGCCCCCCTGTCATCCATGCAATTGTCGCTTTGCTTAACATGTTGCTCAGTGTGGCCAGCCCTAGCGCGACAGCAGCCACATTTGTTGTTAAGCCTTCAGTACTATGCAGGCGGGCAAGTGAGACTAAAATAGCATCTACGTCTGCTAGCCCAGAAATAGTCGATAATACGAAGATGCCGCTGGTGCCCAACCATTGTTTTGCTGCCGGGACCAAGACTGCCATGACAGCCAGGAAAGCAGCGAAGCTGAATGCTGTCCCAAGATCAAAAGGAGCCATTGCTTCTATTGTTCGATCGTTGTTTTCAGCGCTGGTAATTTGGCGTTGTCTCCACAATGCCATACCCAGCAGAAGGATTCCCGCAATCATCATTGCACCACCAAAAGTGCTTAGCAATGCTGGCTCAATGACGCCTATCAGCACAACCATACGAAAAAACATGATGCCACAGGCAGCCAATGTTCCAGAAATAGCAGCACTGACCATGACGGGGTGCTGGCGTGTATAGCGTGCCAGTGCGACAGTTGCAGCTGTAGAAGATGCCAAACCACCCAATAGACCTGTCCAGAGTATGCCTCTTTGTGAACCGGTGAGCCGCATGGCAAAATGACCTGCCAGAGAGAGTCCGGCAATCAGGATCACAGCCCACCATAACTGGTAAGGATTTAATGCAGCAAAAGGTCCCAGACCCGTATTGGGTAAGTAGGGTAATATAACAACAGAAAGTACCAGCAACTGTAGAGATGCGGTTAATTCACGATGCTCTATCAAGCGTAACCAACCGTGTAAGGTTGGCTTGAGATCCAAAAATACAGCCACGATGACAGCCGCTGTTAATGCTAAAGTAACATTACCATGGGATGCATATGCACCTAGAACTAATGTCAACAGCATCGCGATCGTCGTGGTAGCGCTTAGATTACCGGAAAGTTTTGCGGTACGCGCGTAGGACACTGTTAATAATAAGGAAAGCCCTAATACGGCCGCGACCAGCGGCCAAGGCCCGAAGTTTGGTTGTAAATGACCGAGCACTCCTCCGAGCAATCCTGTCAATGTGAAGGTACGTAGGCCTGCTACTCGGCTGCCCTCGGGCAATTCACGATCGTGCCATCCTCGTTCTAAACCAATGAGCAGGCCGATGGCAAGTGCTGCAATCAGGCCTGATACATCTGGTGGAAGAAAAAGACTCTCTATCATAGCTTTTTATGTCGCAGGCGAAGGGCATTGGTGATGACTGAAGCTGAACTCAAACTCATAGCCAAGGCGGCAATCATCGGTGACAACAACCAACCGGTAAATGGATATAGTACGCCAGCCGCGATAGGGATACCCAAAGCATTGTAAAGGAAAGCAAACATGAGGTTCTGTTTCATGTTGCCGACAGTAGCTTCCGAAAGTGAACGGGCAACAGCAATCCCTCGTAAATCTCCCTTGACCAGCGTAACTTGGGCACTATTCATTGCAACATCAGTCCCGGTTCCCATAGCGATACCGACATCAGCTTTAGCCAAGGCTGGTGCATCATTGATGCCATCACCAGCCATAGCCACGATGCGACCTTCCTTCTGCAATTTGCTGACCAGTTCTAGTTTATCTGCGGGTTTGACTTCGCCATGTACCTCATCAATGCCTAGACGTGCTGCGACTGAACGGGCAGTGGTGAGACCATCTCCTGTTGCCATCACGATACGTAGACCCGCTTCCTTCAGGGTGGCAAGTGCTTCTGGGGTATTTTTTTTGATGGGATCGGATACTGCAAGCAGGCCGGCCAATTCACCATTGATGGCTAGATGCATCACACTTGCACCTTCTGAACGCAGCTCTTCGGCTTGCGGAATCAGAGATTGTACCGAGATACCTAATTGCTCCATCAGTGCTGTGTTGCCCAAAGCTAACTGACGATCGCCCACTTGACCTCGAACACCAATCCCTGAGCCTGATTCAAAATTATCTGGTGTTTCAAGAGGCAGGCCACGTTCGTGTGCTGCGTTTACAATCGCTTCGGCTAGCGGGTGTTCACTGCCTTGATCAAGACTGGCGGCTAAACGTAATACTTCAGATTCATCGAAACCTGATGCGGCAACCACACGATCGAATACAGGGCGTCCTTCAGTTAACGTACCTGTTTTATCGATGATTAGTGTGTCAATCTTGCGTAGATTCTCAATGGCTGCTGCATCGCGGAACAACACACCATGAGTAGCACCTTGACCCGTTGCAACCATGATAGACATTGGAGTTGCCAAGCCTAGTGCACAAGGACAGGCAATAATGAGTACTGCCACAGCATTGATTAATGCATAAACCCAGCTCGACTCTTCTGGGCCGAACAGTCCCCATCCAAAGAAGGTAAGCAAGGCAATGGCTACTACAGCCATGACAAACCAACCTGCAACCTGATCAGCCATGCGTTGCATTGGTGCTCTCGATCGTTGAGCTTGCGCCACCATCTGTACGATCTGGGATAACATGGTACTTGAACCAATTTTCTCTGAACGCATGATTAGGGAACCATTGGTATTCAGGGTAGCACCAATGACTTTATCACCGATGCGTTTAGTGATCGGTAAAGGTTCACCTGTCAGCATCGATTCATCCACTGAACTACTTCCTTCAGTGATTACACCATCCACAGGCACTTTTTCACCTGGGCGAATTCTGAGTAAATCTCCTACATGGACATGCGTTAGAGGAACATCTTCTTCAGTTCCATCAGGCAGGATTCGGCGAGCTGTTTTAGGAGCGAGCCCAAGGAGTGACTTAATTGCAGCAGAAGTTTGCGAACGTGCTTTTAACTCCAATATTTGTCCCAGTAGGGTCAATGAAATGATGACCGCTGAAGCTTCAAAGTAAACAGCGACACGACCCATGGAAATAAATGAGTCTGGGAAGATTTGCGGTGCAATGGTTGCGACCACACTATAAATAAATGCAGCTCCAGTGCCCAAACCAATCAGCGTCCACATGTTCGGGCTGCGATTCACAACCGATTGCCAACCCCGGGAAAAAAATGGCCAACCTGCCCAAAGTACAATTGGGAGTGACAACACCAGTTCAATCCAGCTCTGAACAGCCATATTGAACAGATTCATTTGATGACCAAACATCGCCAAAAAAGTCACGATGATGGTCAATGGCAGTGTCCACCAGAAGCGTCGGCGGAAATCACGTAACTCCGGATTCTCATCTTCCTCTAATTCAGGAATGAGTGGCTCCAGTGTCATTCCGCATTTAGGACAGTTTCCAGGATGATCTTGCCTGATTTCTGGATGCATTGGGCATGTATAGATGGTCGTACCTGTTGTGCTTGCCGCATTAACGTGTTGAACAGTCTGATGATGCTGTGTATGTGCATCGGCAGTCGTCGTTGCGGGTTTAGCGATATATTGCACCGGGCTGCTATGAAACTTTGATTGACATTTATCACTGCAAAAAAAGTAAGTTTTCCCCTTAAATTCCTCATGGTATTTCGATTCTTCAGTGACGGTCATACCACAGACTGGGTCTTTCAGTACGTCTGTTGTAGCCTGTGCCATATGGTCCTGGTTATGATTTTTTTGATCTGACATAAATAATTCTCTTATGGAAAAGTGGTTTTATGGCCGAATTTTGGAATAAATCTCGGAGTCTGTTGAGCATAGCTGTCATAGACAGCGCCAAACTGTTTACTCATTTCAGCCTCTTCCTTAATTGCCAAGCGGCTGTACATTAAGAGTAGGATTGGAAACATAATCAGTGTCAGTAAAGTTGGCCATTGCAATAAAAACCCCAGCAAGATCAAGATAAAAGCCACGTATTGGGGGTGACGTATGCGCGCATAGGGTCCGGTTACTGCCAATTGGTGATGACGTTGTGCGTTGTACAGCACGTGCCATGACGTTGATAACAGGTAAAATCCATAGCCCAAGAAAACGTAACTGGCGATATGCAAAATGCCAAAATGTGGATCACCTTTTTCACCTAATAGCGTTGACCACAAGTGACCTGCATTATGAGAAAGTAAGTCAAGTTGAGGGAAGCGAGTTTGAAGCCAACCAGATAACAGGTAAATGGTTAAAGGAAAACCATACATTTCGACAAATAGAGCAATGATAAAAGCCGAAAAGGCCCCAAATGTACGCCAATCGCGCGCAGTGGAAGGTCTAAAAAAACTGAAAGCGAACATGATAAAAACTGCTGAGTTAATGATAACCAGCGTCCATAAACCATAAGCCGATTCCGCATGATTCATGATGGATCTCCTGGTTCGCGCGATTTTTTATTATCTGATGGGTCTGATTTTTTCTGTTGATGGTGATGTCCATGACCACCATGCATAAAAATATGCATGAGTGGACAAGCTAAAAGGAATAAATAAGGCAAAGCACCGATAACGTGGGCTAAATGTTCCGTTAATAGAAAATAAGCTGCGATACCACCCAGCACGATTAGACCAATGGCATAACGTGTAGACCAGAAGTTAGGTACTGAATTATTTTCTTGGTGTTGGTGATTCATGGTGCTTTCCCCTAATTCATGGGTAACTATTTAGTTGCTGACGGAGGCATACAGTCCATCATCATCTGCATCATGGATTGCATCATGTCCATACGTTTTTCCATCATCTGCTGACGGTCAGCCATATTTGCATTCATGCTTTGGCTGCCCATCTGTTTCATCATACTCATACCTCCTTGCATGAGTTTCATGTGCTCAGCCATAAGTTTCTGACGTTCTTGTGGGGTTTTTGCAGCCATCATCTTCTCATGCATGGCTTGCATCGCCTTCATGTGTTGATCCATTGCAGCCATTTTATCTGTAGCAGTGGTGCTGGTAACTGTTTGCTTAATTGTTACTGCAGATGGTGCTGTTTTTTCAGGGTGGTGATCTTTGTGTTCATCGGATTGCTGTGCAAATGTATTCAATGACGCGGCTGCGATACATAAGCCCAAAAAAATGTTTTTGAATTTCATCATAATTTTTTCCTTTAAATAATTTGGAAGTAAAAGCTATGTTTTAGTACTGAACAGAGTCTAGGAATTTGACTACTAAACTGATGAAATTTTTGGTTATTCTCTGTCTCTCTTAAAAATTTTAGCACTATTAATTAATTATTTTTAAAAATGACAAAAATGTAATTTTGAGATCTTCTCGAAATATATAGTCTATGCTGAGATGACAAAAATTTTATTTAATATTAATCTTTTAAAACTATTAAAGTTGTTATGATTTTATGTGCTTAAAAAAATAAAAATGAAATGATTAGATGACTCCAAGGCTAGTTAGAGACACATTCTTAATGTAATTTACACTGTTATTCCTTTAAAGAAAAAATACAGTTGATCAAAATAGTTTTTTATAGAAAAAAGGGTGGATAATTTAATTATTAAACTTATTGGTATATTTATTAGATAGAAGGTAAAGAAGATTATTTTTAATATTAGGGTTTATAATCCAAATTTCAGAGTAAGGAATCTACTACTTA
The DNA here is from genome assembly GCF_000581715.1 of Acinetobacter sp. 479375. Classification (NCBI taxonomy): domain Bacteria; kingdom Pseudomonadati; phylum Pseudomonadota; class Gammaproteobacteria; order Moraxellales; family Moraxellaceae; genus Acinetobacter; species Acinetobacter sp. 479375. Next base: position 16,547 of record NZ_JEZN01000031.1, read on the forward strand.
TATAATAGAGATTCCATCTCCAAAACAGTACTACTGTATGAATGAGTTGTATTCAATGCAGGGAAGAATGTAGATACTTAATACTAACGGAAAATTATTTTACTGAATTTTCATGTAAAGACTCATTTAATTGATCAATCACTGTCGTCCATTCACCATCAGAGTGTAGTTTTTCTTCTAAAAAATGACGTTGAGCATCAGTCCAAAAAATTGCTTGTGTTAAAAAAACATCTCCAGCTAGCTGATGGCTCTCTATGAATTTTGCAATTGCTTCTTCAGTAGAAGCTAAACCAAGCTGTTCAAATAATTTGGTCATTCTTGGACGTGTTTGAGTCATGTGCTTAGCCCACAAATTTATATTAGATCAAATTAAACATAACATGTTTATATTTAAACTAAAATATAAAAAATTAAATAGCTACTATTTTCTTAGACAAAATGATTACTACATTTCATAAATCAACCACCTACATAATTTGTTTGTTAAATGATCATTATTTTTCAATAAGATTATTTTAATAGTTAAAGATTTTAAATTTCAAAAATGACAAAAATGTAATTTTGAAGTCATCGCTATGTTTCTGTCTCTCACTAATAATTGAAATATAAGAGGAGATGATGTGGTCTCATTAAATATAGATTTTATAAAGTCATCTCTAATGAACTAACGAATCAAGAGGAAACGTAAATGAAATTATTTCAAAATAAAATGACTGCTCTACGTAATGTTGTAGTAGCTGCAACGATGATTGTGGCTACTACAACTACGTTCGCTCATGTGAGTTTAGTGAGTGCGATTCCTGCGGAAAATGCATCTATCCTTAGTCAACCAAAGAACTTGACCCTTAACTTTGGTGCAGAGGTTATGTTGATGAATATTAAGTTACTGGATGCTCAGCGAAGAGATGTTCCTTTTAAATATAAAGTTACTCATGACTTAAAGAAATCCTTTGATGTCGCTCTTCCGAAACTGAAAAAAGGTAAATATACCGTTGTCTGGACAACAATGGGGAAAGATGGTCACAACATGAATGGTGAATATAGTTTCACTATCAAATCAACTAAATAAGAATTGATTACCTTTCAACATGTCAGTGAGGTGCTGGCATGTTGTTCTAGAATGGACAAAAATAATGATTTCTGAATATTGGATGTGGGCCACTTGGTTAACTAAGGTTATTTTATATTTAAGTGTAGCTTTTGTCGTTGGTGGAGCCTTTTGCTATTTTTTACTTAGACAATATCTTGAACTAAAAGAATCGATTCTTAAATATATTACAATTGGCGCTGGATTAGGCCTAATTTCCAGTACCTTGGGATTTTTTATTCTGATTGGTAGTTTTGCCAATACTGGTATTACAGGGATGGTGGACCCCACGTATATTAATATATTGGTTAATACTCCGACGGGGTATATATACGTTCTTCGTTCTATTTGTTTTGCTCTTTTACTTCTTCTCATGGTGGTTAAACTTAACAGGAACAAAGGTCATTTTTCTATAATTGAAAGTTCAATATTTTGTGTTTTACTTCTCCCGATTATTTTTAGTTTTTCCCAGCTCGGACATGTCGCTAATTTAACCTTACTTGCTCAAATTTTATTATCAATCCATATTCTAGTTATGTCGTTATGGATGGGGTCTTTATATCCGTTATGGAAAACCAGCCGGGAAATAAATGGTTTACCTTTAAAAGATCGCATGCATGTATTTGGACGTATTGCTGCTTTCATTGTTGGGATATTAATCGCCTGTGGCGCTAGTGTAGCTCTTCTTTTAATTAAAGATTTTAATACCTTAATCAATACTGCATATGGCTATGGTTTCATGGTTAAAATGTTTTTTGTTATAGGTATTCTACTTTTAGCTGCCTTCAACAAATGGTATTTCACCCCGCGTCTTCAACATCCTAAATTCGCTAAACACCTTAGTCATGCCATTTTATTTGAGATGTTATTAGGTCTATCAATTCTATTAACAACAGGCTATATAACCACTGTCGTGGGTATTGAATAAGAGAATTTCAAAATAAGGGAATTGAGGAAATTTAACATTACTGCATTTATCTTTTGTAGCTGAGCAATAAAGTTTCTACTGGACTGCCAACTTACGACAATCAGAACAGTAAAATCGCATCATGAGGCATTATACATAAAGGTAGTCACCGGTTTTTAGCTTATCTTGGCTTTGTTGCACAACGATTTCATAACTATATGATTTTAAAAGTTTTGATTGTTTTTTGATCCAAAATTAAATTTATTTAAATCAGATGCTTACATATTTATGCAACAAAGCCACTTATCTTCAACCCATAACGGTCTCATCTATTCAGTTCACTACCATTGATTGAAATAACTAATCTTATAAATTTCAGAGTGATCGTAGATGACAAAAATGTCATTTTAAAGGGCACTGTTGCAAATAGGCTGACATGATAAGCTAAATATCTTATTTATTTCGAGATACAGCAGATGAATCCCTTCCATGGTCGGCACTTTCAAGGTGAAATCATTCTTTGGGCTGTTCGTTGGTATTGTAAATATGGCATCAGCTATCGTGAACTTCAAGAAATGCTCGCTGAACGAGGTGTGAATGTTGACCACACCACAATTTATCGTTGGGTTCAGCGTTATGCTCCAGAAATGGAAAAACGCTTACGCTGGTATTGGCGTAATCCTACAGATTTACATTCATGGCATATGGATGAGACTTATATCAAAGTGAAGGGGCGATGGACTTACCTGTATCGTGCAGTTGATCAACGTGGTCATACGATTGACTTTTACCTTTCCGCTAGACGGAACAGTAAATCAGCCTATTGTTTTTTAGGAAAGATCTTCAATACGGTGAAAAAATGGCAAATTCCACGGGTCATCAATACAGATAAAGCAGCGACCTATGGCCATGCTTTATCACGGTTAAAGCGAGAAGGAAAATGTCCAGTAGATATTGAGCACAGGCAGATTAAGTATAAAAATAATGTCATTGAATGTGATCATGGTAAGTTAAAGCGGATCATCAGGGCCACATTAGGATTCAAATCTATGAAGACGGCTTATGCCACAATTAAAGGTATTGAAGTCATGCGTGCACTACGTAAAGGACAAGCATCGTCATTTTATTATGGTCAGCCTCAAGGTGAAGTGTGTCTAATCAACAGGGTTTTCGGTCTCTAAGCACTTTTAAAAAGGAACTTCATCGACTCAAATCTCTATTTGCAACAGTGCCATCAACACCCCCTTTCTGTAAATAGTTATTGTGAGTAATTCAATGAAATTTTTATTTTTATGTACTGGAAATAGCTGCCGTAGCATTTTGTCTGAAGTTTTGTTTAATAGCCGAGCACCAGAAGGTTGGAAAGCCTATAGTGCTGGGAGTAAGCCTTCAGGTCAAGTTCACCCGCTAACTTTAGAAACCCTTGAAAACTTAGGATTATCTACCGAAGGTTTATGGAGTAAAACGATTAATGATTGTGAACAATATCAACCTGATGTTGTGATCACAGTATGTGATTCTGCTGCTCAAGAAGCATGTCCACTTTATTTGGGTGGAGCAATCAAGGCACATTGGGGCTTGGCTGATCCTTCACACTTAGACGTGAATAAAGAAGAAAAAATAAAAGCCTTTATGAGCACTGTTGAACATATCAATCGTCGCTTAGATGCTTTATTTAAACTTAATGTAGATAAACTATCTCGCTCAGAATTGATTGCAGCAATTAATCAAATTTCGAACGTTGAGTAAGTGAAATGTCTAAAAAACGCTTATCTTTTTTAGATCGCAACCTGACGCTATGGATTTTTATTGCCATGGCCTTAGGCATTGCCATCGGAAACTTCTTTCCTCAGGCTTCTGTCGCACTCGATAAATTAAGCATTGATTCAGTGAATATTCCAATCGCGATTGGTCTTATTCTAATGATGTATCCACCACTGGCAAAAGTGAACTATGCGACTTTGCCACAAGTGTTTAAGGATAAGAAAACCCTTACTTTATCCTTAGTACAAAACTGGCTGATCGCGCCAGTACTCATGTTTGCCCTGGCAATCATATTTTTACATAGTTATCCAGAATATATGACCGGTGTCATCCTGATTGGTCTTGCTCGATGTATTGCCATGGTTCTGGTGTGGAATGGCTTGGCCTGTGGTGATAATCAATATGTTGCAGCATTAGTTGCCTTTAACAGCATCTTCCAGATTCTATTTTTCAGTACCTATGCCTGGTTATTCCTGACCTTCCTTCCACCCTATTTTGGTGTCGCTTCGCAGGTCATTAATGTCGATTTCTGGACCATCACCCATGCTGTTCTGGTTTATCTTGGTATTCCGTTCTTATTAGGTTTCTTAACGCGATGGATTTTGGTGAAACAGAAAGGCGTGGAATGGTATGAAACCAAGTTCATTCCGAAAATCAGTCCGCTGAGTTTAATGGCTTTGCTGTTCACCATTCTGGCCATGTTTAGCCTAAAAGGCGGTGATGTCGTGAGTCTTCCGCTTGAAGTTTTACGCATCGCGATTCCTTTAACCATTTACTTCGTTTTAATGTTCTTCATCAGCTTCTTTATGAGTAAATGGATGGGCAATGACTATCCTAAGACCACAGCAATTGCATTTACCGCAGCGGGGAATAATTTTGAATTATCACTTGCAGTAGCGATTGCAACTTTTGGTATCGCTTCGCCTGTTGCTTTTACCACGATTATTGGCCCACTGGTCGAAGTTCCTGTGTTGATTGCCTTGGTGAGTGTTTCACTCTGGCTGAGAAAGAAAGTTTTTAAAGAGGCCTAACTCTATGAATCTCCCAAATGTAGATCTAAATCTTCTTGAGCAACCCACCTTTGAAAAAGTTCAAGCCAAAGAACTTGCTCATCCTCCGCGAATTTTGCTGCTGTATGGCTCTAATCGAGAACGTTCTTACAGTCGCCTTGCAGTTCTTGAAGCCGGTCGAATCCTTGAGCATTTTGGGGCGGAAATAAAAATCTTTCATCCTAAAGGGCTTCCTTTACCAGAAGATGCGGATACTGAGCATCCAAAAGTAAAAGAACTGCATGAGCTTTTAGCATGGTCAGAAGGCATGGTCTGGTGTTCACCTGAACGCCATGGTTCTATGAGTTCAATCTTTAAATCTCAAATCGACTGGATTCCACTGGCAGGAGGGGCAATCCGTGCAACCCAAGGTAAAACTCTTGCCTTGATGCAAGTCAGTGGCGGATCACAGTCATTTAACAGCCTGAACCAGATGCGTATTTTGGGGCGGTGGATGCGGATGATCACCATTCCAAATCAGTCTTCAGTTCCAAAAGCTTTTTTGGAGTTTGAAGAAGATGGGCGAATGAAACCTTCGGCTTTCTATGACCGGATTGTGGATGTGATGGAAGAGTTATTTAAGTTCACCCTACTGACTCGTGGACAAAGCAAATACCTGACAGATCGTTATTCAGAACGTAAGGAATCAGCTGAAGAATTATCTAAACGTGTCAATCAGCGCAGTTTGTAAACTGCTAGGTGATCTTAAATGCAAAAGAGACATTCTAAATTAATCATTCTTGGCTCAGGTCCTGCGGGTTACAGCGCTGCGGTATATGCAGCACGGGCTAATCTTAAACCCACTTTAGTTGCAGGCTTACAACTCGGTGGTCAATTAACCACGACCACTGAAGTCGATAACTGGCCGGGTGATCCAGAAGGTTTAACAGGCCCCGCACTCATGGAACGTATGCAAGCGCATACGGAACGTTTTGGCACCGAAATCGTCTATGACCATATCAGTGAAGTGGATTTAAGCGTTCGTCCATTCGTGCTGAAAGGCGATATGGAAGAATTCACCTGTGATGCCCTGATTATTGCCACAGGTGCAACGGCACAATACTTAGGTCTTGAGTCTGAAGCTAAATTCATGGGGCAAGGTGTAAGTGCCTGTGCAACTTGTGACGGTTTCTTCTATAAGAATCAGAAGGTGATGGTTGTAGGCGGTGGTAACACTGCGGTTGAAGAGGCGCTTTACCTGTCTAATATTACAGCTCACGTGACTTTAGTGCATCGCCGAGCTTCATTGCGTTCTGAAAAAATTCTACAAGACCATCTTTTTGCAAAACAGAAAGAAGGCAAAATTAGCATTCTTTGGAACAATCAAGTGGATGAAGTGTTAGGCGATAACACCGGAGTAACTGGAGTGCGTTTAAAATCCACTGTAGATGGATCAAAGCAAGATATTGAGGTACAGGGTTTATTCGTGGCAATTGGTCACAAACCAAATACTGAGATGTTTTCAGCGCAACTTGAGTTACGTGATGGCTATATTCAGATCCAAAGCGGAACAGCGGGGAATGCCACTGCTACTTCAGTGCCAGGTGTATTCGCTGCCGGTGATGTGGCTGATTCAGTTTATCGCCAAGCGATTACTTCAGCAGGCTCTGGTTGTATGGCTGCATTAGATGCTGAAAAATATCTTGATAGTTTAAGTTGATTTTGATGTTGTCATAAAAATATAGTGAATATTGTAAAAGCCCAGTCTTCAGGATTGGGTTTTTATATTAAAGAAAAAATAAAAGGGGAAAAGGCTTTGAATCAGAAACAGACGGAAACTGATGTCATCATTATCGGTGGTGGACAGGCAGCTTTATCTACAGCTTATTTTTTAAAGCGAAAAAAAATACCATTTATTATTTTAGATGATCAAAATCAAGCAGGTGGAGCCTGGTTACATGCTTGGAATTCTTTGCGTCTGTTTTCACCGAATAGCTGGAGTTCCTTACCTGGTTGGGTTATGCCGAATACAGAACAAACGTATCCGACCAAGAAAGAAGTTATTGAATACTTGCAGCAATATGAGCAGCGTTATCAATTTCCGATTATTCGTCCTGTATATGTTGATCACGTCAAAAGCGAAGGAGAAGTATTGAGTGTGCATGCAGGTGAACAGATATGGAGAGCCAAGGCTGTAATCAGTGCAACGGGCACCTGGAGTCATCCTTATATCCCATCTTACCCTGGCCAAGAAAATTTCAAAGGTCTGCAATTACACTCCGCCCATTATCAAAATGCAGAACTTTTTAAAGATAAGCACGTAATGATAGTCGGTGGTGGAAATTCTGGAGCACAAATTTTGGCTGAAGTTTCCCAAGTGGCAGACACTCTTTGGATCACGCCAACACCTCCTCAATTTTTAGCAGATGATGTTCATGGCCGTGTACTGTTTTTACGTGCGACAGAGCGTTTAAAGGCACAATTAGAAGGCCGTACAATAGATCAGCCTGTTGGCGGTCTGGGTGATATTGTCATGATTGATTCAGTCAAAGATGCACGTGCACGAGGAGTTTTACATAGTGAGCGCCCATTTTCGGCTTTTACAGAAAATGGCGTGATTTGGGAAGATGGATCTTTTCAACAGGTTAATGCAGTGATTTGGTGTACTGGATTTAAAGCGACTTTAAGCCATTTAAAGCCACTTGGAATAGTAGAGGAAAATAATACGATACTTGTTGAAGGAACACGAGCAGTCAAACAATCCAACCTATGGTTAGTAGGATATGGTGAGTGGACCGGACCTGGTTCAGCGACACTGGTGGGTGTTTCAAGGACTGCGAGAGCCACAGTGGATGAAATTGCAGCTTATTTAGATAATATTTATAATTACATCCAATGTTAAATTGCTTGCCGTAAACTAAGTGCTTTTACAACTTTGATAACAGTATCGAAACGGCACTGTTGCAAATAGGCTGACATGATAAGCTAAATATCTTATTTATTTCGAGATACAGCAGATGAATCCCTTCCATGGTCGGCACTTTCAAGGTGAAATCATTCTTTGGGCTGTTCGTTGGTATTGTAAATATGGCATCAGCTATCGTGAACTTCAAGAAATGCTCGCTGAACGAGGTGTGAATGTTGACCACACCACAATTTATCGTTGGGTTCAGCGTTATGCTCCAGAAATGGAAAAACGCTTACGCTGGTATTGGCGTAATCCTACAGATTTACATTCATGGCATATGGATGA
>NZ_JEZN01000032.1:0-19969 GCF_000581715.1 Acinetobacter sp. 479375
AGAAGTCTGGAACATTCCAGTCGAGGTGAGCCATTTGAAAAAGGCTTTGAATGAAACCTTGTGTTTGGCGTAAAGCCAGTTGGAACAGGTTTCGTATCGTCAGGGCAAATTGAATTGCTATATCAGTGTAGGTAGGTTGACGTCCTTTTTTTCCAGTAGGTGTTGCAGACCATTGCATTTGGGGATCAAACCAAATGGTGAAAGCACCCCGTTGACGTAAAGCCTGATTGTACTCAGACCAGTTCGTTGTTTTGTATCGGCTTTTTGATTCTGTATTCATCTAACATGTATGGGGATGAAATTTATTTATGCAACAAAGCCACTCGATAATAGATAGAAAGAAGATTTATAAAATTTTGAATATTCTATTTTTAAAGAAAAAAATCATAAATCAGTTAGAACTTCTGTGTGTAATGAAAAATTTTTATGCAGAAATTGCTAAGAAATACTAAACAAAATAAATGACAATACATTTGAAAGAAAAGGTGATCCGACTCACATTTCTAGCATTTTTGTCTAAGTCGGGTAATTTTGAGATTGAGGTGAAAATCATGAAATTTAAAACCAACCTAGTGGCAATAATGGCAGTCGGATGCATGCTTCCAGTTTTAGCTAATGCTGCTCCAACTGTGACTTTTCAGGGTGAAGTTTCAACCCAAACCTGTAAAGCTGAGGTGAATGGTCAGGAAAATGCGACCGTATTATTACCAACTGTTCCAGAATCTAGCTTGGCTTCTGCTGGAACAACAGCAGGTTTAACTCCATTTACCATCGCGATTAAAGACTGTGCAACAGCAGGTGCAGATACGCAAATTGGAACTAAATTCTTGGGTCAGTCCGTGACGGCTGCTGGTAACCTAGGCAATGTGGCTGCGGCTAATCCAGCGGGTAACGTTGCGATTCAATTGACTACTGATGCTGCGGGTACAACTCCAGTGACTTTAAATGGTGTAACCACAGTGGCAGGTTTAGAGCTTAAAACAGGGCAAACCTCTGCAAGCCATCAATTCGGTGCGCAGTATATTACTGAAGGTGGTGCGGCTTCGGCTGGTGCAGTAACAGCGGTTGTTGAATATACCCTTAGCTATCAATAATCAAGTGATCTGTGGCATCTACTACCATTTTGGTAGTAGATGTTTTTAAAATTTGAAAAGATGCAAAGTTCAACAGGATCTCTCAAAACACAGTATAAAAAATTTGAAGTTTCATTTATTTTATAAAAATTAAAATCAGTTTTTACTCATTTACTTGTTAGAAAAAATAATTAAATCTTTCATTTTTATTTGATCTTACTCATCAAACTGAAATATACAATTCAAACCTTTATAACACATTATAAAATATAGAGAAAAAACGATAAATATAAATATGTATGATTTAAAAGGACTTATCAAAATTTATTTTTAAAATTAAAGCCATATTTTTTATAAGACTTTTGCATGTAATGAAAACTTTTTATGCAGAAATTGCTAAGAAAAGCTACATAAAATAATTAACAATAGAATAGTTGGAAAAAAGGTGATTTATCTCACATTTCCAACATGTTTATCCAAGTCAGGTGATTTTGATATTGAGGAGATGATGATGAAATTGACTAAAAGTATTATGCTGATGTTAGCGGCTGGACTCATGCTTCCAGCGTTGGCAAATGCTGCTCCAACCATCACCTTTGAAGGTGAAGTATCTGCTCAAACTTGTGAAGCGGAAGTGAATGGTCAAGAAAATGCCACCGTATTATTGCCAACTGTTCCAGAGTCTAGTTTGGCATCTGCTGGTGCAAAAGCAGGCTTGACTCCATTTACGATAGCTGTTAAAGGTTGTGCAACAGCTGGTGTAGATACTCAAATAGGCACTAAATTTTTAGGTCATTCAGTCACGGCTGGTGGTAACCTAGGCAATGTGGCTGTGACTAGTCCAGCGGGTAACGTTGCCATTCAGTTGACTTCTGATGCTGCGGGTACAACTCCAGTGATTTTAAATGGTGTAACCACAGTGGCGGGTTTAGAGCTTAAGGCGAGGGAGACCACAGCGAATCATCAGTTTGGTGCGCAATATATTGCTGAAGGCGGAGCTGCAACAGCTGGAGCAGTAACAGCGGTTGTTGAATATACGCTAAGCTACCAATAATAGAATAATCATAAGTCCTGATTTGCCATGCAAATGGCAGATCGGGCAATAACAATAATATCAGAATAGGTGGTGGAGGGTGGTATGGTCAATATATCTGGTCACATGTCGAAAATCGGTTTGATCGTCATGAGTTCATTGATGTTGAACACGTCATTTGCTGGTGTGGTCTTAACAGGAACTCGTGTGATTTTGGCCGATGGTCAAAATGAAAAAACTATTCATTTACAAAATGTCGATAGTGTACCTGCTTTGGTACAGATCTGGCTTGATGATGGCGACGAAAATTCAACACTTGAAACAAGTAAAGCCCCGTTTGTCGTTAGCCCACAAATTTTCCGTATGGAACCCAATGTGGGTCAAACAGTTCGTGTACGTTTTACTGGTGCGGATCAGGTTGCTCAAGATAAAGAGTCTTTGTATTACCTAAATTTTGTGCAATATCCTGCTTCAAAAAAACAGGAAATGGACAATAACCGTTTGATGGTAGTCTTCAAAAATCGGATTAAAGTGTTTTATCGGCCTAAAAATTTAGTAGGAAATTCAGCACAGACCATTGAAAAACTTAGATTTAAATTTAATTCGCAAAGTAAACAGTTGAGTGTTACTAACCCGACTGCATATTTTGCCAATGTACAAGAAGTCCGTTTACTGACTTCTCAAAATCAGCTCGTGGTAAATCGTAATCAGATCATTGCCCCCAATAGCACAGTAAATTGGGCAGCCAATATTTCTGAAGCAACTGCAAAAGCAGCCAAAGTTAAAGTCACTCTGGTTAATGATTATGGTGCAACCGTCATTCATGAAGCATCTCTAAGTCCCTAAAGAGGGGAGACTGATGTACGCTGACTATTTTAAACCTTGCTTAATTTTGTCTATGTGTGTGGTCGGAAGTGCGGTCATGGCACAGCTCTATGCTGCTGAACCTGAAACCGATGAGGTTTCATCGAGTGATGATTATGTCTTTGATAGTGCGTTATTTCGTGGTCAATCCGTTAATCAGTCAGGTTTGATGCAACGTTTGAGTCAAAAGCAAAGTGTTTTGGCTGGGCAGTATAAAGTCGATGTATATGTGAATGGCCATTTTGTTGAACGTATGCAGCTTGAGTTTAAAGATGATTCCAGCGATGTACAGCCTTGTTTTCAGCCTGAAATGCTCAAAAGTATTGGGTTACTGGATTCATATGTTCAGACCGCTAGCCAACTGAGTGCGCAACAACAATGCTTTTTTTTATCGCAACAGGTCAAAGGTAGTCAACTTTATCTGGACTTTAGCAATTTGCGTCTTAATCTGACTATTCCACAAAGTGAATTACGTTATGTGCCAAGAGGCTATGTAAATCCGAAAGAATGGAATGCGGGCAGCAGCATTGGCTTTATAAATTATATTGCCAATTATTACTATAACTCCTATGAAACTGATGTGGGACGTCTAAATCAGGATGCAGCCTATTTGTCAGTGACGGGTGGAGTCAATTTTGGTAAGTGGCAATATCGACAACAATCTAGTCTGAGCTATAACAAAGGACAGGGAACAGACTGGAATAACATTCGTAGCTATGTGATGCGGGCATTCCCCGCAATTCGTGGTCAAGCCACTATTGGTCAAGTTTATACATCAGGTCAATTTTTCTCAGGTTTAAGTTTTAATGGGATCAATATTGCCTCAGATGATCGTATGTTACCCGAATCCATACGTGGTTATGCTCCGATGATTCAAGGCGTTGCCAGAACCAACGCGAAAGTTTCTGTACAGCAAAATGGTCGAGAAATTTATCAAACTTCTGTGGCACCCGGCGCGTTTAAAATTACAGATTTATATCCGACCAATTACAATGGCGACTTGACCGTTTTGGTCTATGAGGCAGATGGAACGATTAGTCAATTTAGAGTGCCATTTTCAGCCGTTCCTGAGTCATTACGTGCAGGTTCTTATCGTTATAATTTTGATTTGGGTCGTACGCGCGACATTGGAGAAGACACTTACTTTTCCAATGTAACCTACCAACGAGGCCTGAGTAATGCGATTACCCTGAATACCGGTTTAAGGGTTGCAGATGGTTATCAAGCGATCCTATTGGGTGGAACTTATGCTTCTTTCTTGGGGGCTTTTGGTTCCAACTTGACCTATTCACATGCTGATTTGGATACTTTGGGCAGTACCGATGGCTGGCTTGCAAGCCTAACGTACAGTAAGACGATTCAGCCAACCAATACCAATATTTCATTAGCAGGTTATCGTTATTCTACCGAAGGTTATCGTGATTTAGGCGATGTGATTGGGGTGCGTGATGCCTTGAAAAATGGTGGCACATGGCAATCCTCCAGTTATTTACAACGATCAAGAGTCGAACTGACCCTGAACCAAAGTCTGGGGGATTATGGCATTGTGTTCGTATCAGGCTCTATGCAGGATTATCGTGATGGGCGTGATCGAGATGTTCAGACTCAGATTGGCTATAACAAATCCTTTAAAAATGGCATTTCTATGAACGTGTCTCTTATTCGTCAGGAAAATGCATATTATCAATTTGTAGATCAATCAGGTCAGCAAATCATCTCATCAGACTCTAATCAGAATAATAAAGCGGACACCACACTCAGCCTCTCTGTGAGTCTACCATTGAGTGGAAAAAATAAAAGTCGTTCCCCTTATCTGGATCTTTCTTATTCACATGGTTCACAGCAGTCTGATAATTATCAGGCCATGCTTTCAGGTACTTTGACTCAGGATCAGTCGATTAATTATGCCTTAGGCGTGAGTCGTGATGAAGAGATGAATGCTACCACATGGAATGCTAATTTAAATAAACGCTTCTCTAATTTGACTGCGGGCATGAGTGCATCGACAGGAGAGAATTTTTGGCAAGCATCAGCCAATGCGCAGGGAGCTGTGGCAATTCATAGTGGCGGCATGACTCTAGGTCCATATTTGGGTGAGACTTTTGCTTTGGTTGAAGCTAAAGGTGCTGAAGGGGCGCGTGTCTATAATGGACAAGGGGCAACCATTAATAAGTCAGGCTATGCATTGGTGCCAGCCATCACTGCGTATCAATACAATACAATTGCATTAGATCCGCAAGGGATTTCTGAGCAAGTAGAAATAGAAAGTAGTGAACAGCAAGTCGCACCTTATGCGGGAGCTGCGATTAAAATCAAATTTAAAACCCGTTCAGGTTATCCGTTATTGATACAGGCAAGACTGGACAATGATCAAAAAGAATATGTGCCTTTAGGTGCAGAAGTGGTGGATGAGCAAGGCAATATCATTGGAATGGTGGGTCAAAGTGGGCAGCTTTATGTCCGTGCTGAAAATCGTCAGGGACGCTTGAAAGTGCAATGGGGAGAGCAAAATGATCAACAATGTCATGTTGCTTATCATATTGATGATGAAGCCATCAAGCAACCTTTGATTCGTTTTGAGCAAACTTGTCAAATGGAGCAAGCAAAATGAAAACATTAAAGTTTTGGTTACTTCAAATCCTAATATTCATGATGGGATGCTATACGGTATCTGCTTATGCGAGATGTACGAATGAGTTATCAGGAACAGCGGCTTACGATGGTAATAGTGCCCTTATACAATTTGGTGTGATAAATCTAACCAGCACCTATTTACAGCCCGTTGGAACTCTCTTAGCTCGCACAACCGTTCCTGCTTCTAATTACAAAGGGGGCACTTCTCCATCCTCAGTGGTATGGGAGTGTGATGTTGCAGATTTGCCGAATATTCAATTTTTGGTTGCGACCAATGGTGATGATCGTGTGGGGGGATATTGGGATTTGGGCGCCCAAGATGGAATGCCAAATGTCTATGCAACTTTTTTTCGTTATGTCGGGATTAAACAGACGATGGATGGGGTTGTACTCACTAAATTTTGGCAACCGCTTCCTGTTCGAAACTATGTCACTGTCGGTAATAAAATCCAGATTCGTTTGCAGGATATTCCAATTCTATCCGCTGAGCTATATCGAATTAGCCAGATCCCTAGTGCAGGATTAAATAACTATTGTGGTGCGGGAACCAGTGGAACGATTGCCTCGGGTACCTATACTTGTCTGCAACCAAATGCTTATATCCAGCTCAAAGGTCCAAATTTAAATAGTGATGAAATAGGAGAAAACTCTGAAACCAAATTCGATTTTTGGCCCGCAAATGGAATCGGTTATGGTATGCGCACAGCAACTCTCTACAATGAACCCACTTGCGTAGCACGAAATGCAACGCCGTTAGTGCTGTTTGATACGATGACTGTTGAAACTTTAAATCAGGGGAAATCTACGCAAGCTCAGTTTAATGTCTCGATTGAATGTTCGAATCAGGCTGTGTCTGGTGTAGCAAGTAAGCAAACAGCAATGGGTATACAAGCATCTGAAGGGGCTTATACCGCCGCCCAGAAACTAGGTTTGGTGAATGCGCAAAATGGTGTGAAAGCACTGCTCTCTGATCAATATGGCACCAATGGCATTGCCAAAGGTGTTGGTATTTTTCTACGCAATAGCAGTACTGGCACTGATATGAATTTTGTTGGGTAACCCGGTATATCAGGCAATGGTGCCAATGCAGGTTGGTATCCATTTAAAGACGGTGCAACGGCAAAAGGCTCTACCGAAGCAGGCTATACCCATTATTTGCAAAATTACACTGCGATCTTAAAGAAACTCGATGGTCAAACTGTCGAGGCTGGAAAAGTCCATGCCACGGCCTATGTGTTGGTGAAGGTGCAATAATGAAGTTAAAAGCAATATTTCTCCTCAGCCTAACAGGTCTGCTTACGGCTAATTCAGTCAGTGCAGGTATTCTTGCGGCAAAAACACGACTACTGTTTGAAGAAGGTCAGCGTGAAAGAAGCTTAATGCTTGCCAATGTCAATGATTATCCTGTGATTTTGCAAACATGGGTTGATCAAGGACAGGGGAGTCCAGATCACGCTGAAATTCCATTTATCACTTTGCCGCCTGTTTCTAAAATGGCTGCACGTGGTCTGCAAAGTTTAAGAGTGGTCTATAACGGACAAATACTTCCTAAAGATCGTGAATCAGTCTATTGGCTCAATCTATATGAAATTCCAGCGATTCCACAACCTGATCAGCAAGATGCTTATATTAGTCTGGCGATGAATACTCAGCTCAAGATTTTTTATCGCCCGAAAAGCCTGAAAAAATTTGAACTATCTGACATTGCCAAACAGCTCAATTTCTCCGTGCAAGTCGAGCAAGATCATTGGAAATTAATATGTGATAACCCAACTGCTTATCATGCTTCGATGGTCAATATTCAATTGAGCTATCAAAAACAAATGATTGAGACAAATGCGGAAACAGACATGATGAGCTATCCCAAATCACAACGACAGTATCAGTTCAATGGGACTCTGCCTAAGGCTGATCAGTATCAGCTCAATTTTAGTCTGATTGATGATTTTGGTAACCAACACGATTTTGAAAAAAATATTTCTTTTATTCAACCTTAATTGTTGAGTGAATCAGCTCCTGTTTTTGACAGGAGTCTCCCTAATTATATTTATAGATATGGTTGAATCCATCCATGCAACGAACTTTCTATCATATTAAATCGGTTAGCAGTAACTTAATGCGTTTACTGGAACTGTTTTGTGATCAACACGATTTGACCCTCCCTGATCGTGTTAAGGATTACGCGCTTAACGAGCGAGTTCCTTTTTCTGAGTGGCTATTTTTGTTAAATTATATTGAACAACAATATCCCGTTCCTGCTTTGGGATTGAAAATCGCAGAACTGGTCAAACCTGAACATTTGGGGATTATGGCTTATATTGGGCTTAGCAGTGACAATCTGACGCAAGCCTTATCCTCATTTTTACAGTTTCAGCGCTTAAGCTATGATTTTATGGATGTTTCGGTCAAATGCCATGATAATGAGCTGATCATTAGTTGGGAATTTGATCCATACTTCAAGGCGGGAGCAGTGGCCGATGAAACCATGATTGCCATATTTTTTAATTTGGTTAATCAATTGATTTATCCAAACAGGATTGCAATAAATCGTATCGAGTTTGTTTCGGCTAGCCCAAAAAATCCACAGCTCTATGAAAGCTATTTTAATTGTCCTGTCGAGTTTAGTCACAACAAGACCAATATGTATTTTCCGTTGAGTAATTTAAATCTGACGGTACCCAGTGCAGATCCTGTGTTAAATCAGATCTTGATCCAGCAGGCAGACATATTATTACAAGAGTTACCAGAATGTAATTCTTTTGATGAAGTGGTACAACGTGCCATTATCTATGCAGTGCACCAAGGCAAAATTTCTATCGAATATGTGGCACAACAATTGGGTTATACCTCTCGTATGTTCCAATATAAGCTTAAACAACAGGGTTATACTTTTAAGCAACGGTTGAATCAGGTGCGTAAAGAGCTGGCAATTGGATATCTTGCAGATCCGAGTCTAAGTATCCTGGATATTTCACTTTTGCTTTCCTATCAGGAACAAACCTCGTTTAATCGTTCATTCAAAAACTGGACGGGCATGAGTCCACTACAATATCGACGGGTAATTTTGGATGAGTTTTTTGAAGAACAGGATAATCCGTGGAATCTCATGGTTTAGTTACACATGAAAAGCAAATTTGCTCTCTTGTATTTGATGTTCTGCGCGCCATTGCAAAGGACTCATACCTGTCCAAGACTTAAAGGCACGATTAAATGAGGTCTGTTCTCGATAAGCCAGAAGCGCAGAAATTTCATTAATACTTAATGAGTCATCCTCAAGATACTGTAATGCAAGTGTTTTTCTGATCTTATTAAGTTTATCCGAGAAGGTCGTGCCATGAAGTTTAAGTCGGTACTGTAATAAACGAGGAGAAATCCCCATTTGATTAGCAACATATTGAATATCAACTCTATTTTTTTGAATGGCGGCTACAATATTCCGATAGACCAATTCATTAAATGAAATATTTTCAGGGTATTTGGTGAGTAGATAATTGGCATTTTTTTCCAATATGCGTTTCAGCATATGGTCTGAATAGCCCGCATTGACCGTTAAGTCGAGCATCTGGTGTGTATAAGAGACAGTGTTGAGGGAACAATCGAAGATGACAGGACAAGCAAAAAAACGTTCATGCGCAGAAATTACCGTAGGAGCAGGTGCACTAAACTCCATTCGTTTGGCATGGAACATCTGAGGATAGACTAGGTTATTGATAAAAGTCATCATCATGGCAAAAGCAACATCGTTTGCTAAACGTGCTTCTTTAACAAATTGACCTGCTTGTACAAAGGTAGGGCTTTTCCAAATAAATGAAAATGCATCATCCGTATTTTCAATGCAAACTAAAGAAATATGATACCAAATTCGCTGATAGCGTTGAAATAAATGAATAATTTGCCCAGAGGTTTCACAATTCATGGCAAGATAAGCCACAATACCGATATCGGCAGGCTCACATAACTTTCCAAGCTCTATCCCCAAATCATCTTTTTTATAATATTGACTTAAATAATTCAGAATTCGATACCACTCTACCAGTGGCAATCGCTCATCCACGTCATATAAACGAGTAATCGGGGACGGTATGGAGTGTAAGTCACAGAATTTCTGCACTAAATTTGTCAGACCACTGCTGACTCCTCTGGTATTTAGTAAAGTATGCACATGATCCTCTGTAATGAAATTATTGTTTTAATCTTATAATCAGTTTTACCGTTTTATTTATTGATTCTATCCTTAATTTTAAAGTACCAGCAATGTGATTAGATCGGATTTTTTTATTTGTATTAAAAAATTGTTTATCCACTAAATCATTTGATTTTTAGATAATTTTATAAAAAAATCCACACCTCATGCTCCTTAAAGCATAGTTGGTGTGGATTTTTTGAGCAATGCAGTATTACACTTTATTACTCAATACTTATAAAATATTCCAATAAATATAAATTATGGTCAGACAAAATAGTTGTTAACTAAGTGTTTTGAAGAATCAACAAGTTAGATTAATTAATGATCTTAAAATTACAAAATAGTTGTTAACAAAAAAAGAAATGATTTAAAACTCTATAATTTTATAATAACAAAATAGTTTTTAACTAGGAATATGTTCTTATCAAAGAGCATACTCCTAAATTGTTCCATTTAAAGCATATACAATAATATAGTTTTAAATTTGTATAAATTAGTCTAATAGTTGAAAGAAACTAGGTGGTTTATTTAGCTGTGATAACACCATAGCAAGGTCCTCGTTCTTCATCCGCTTGTTGTTTAGATTTAGCAAATACATCGGCAAACCCATTTACTACATTTAAATCAAGTGTTAACTCGCCAATTGGTACAGCCGTCAGAACAGGTGCATCGCTGTCATGTATATGAGCAATCACAATACAAAACTTGTCTTTAACAACAAGTACTTCAAAATCACTATTAAATAAGCCACTTTCATCTAATGCAAGAAACTTCCCACTACTGAATAGAGAGCGCTCAATATGATTATTCTCCCATGGTGCATTCTTCAAAGATGTGCATGGAAGAAACATTTTTAAGTCATAGCTTTCAGAAATAATTAGCTTATTCAAGAAATTCTTAAAATTTGTTGATTCACCAAAAAAAGGATTTGATGGTGTTAACCAATATAAATCTTGAACCTTGTTATCTTCAGTACATCGTTCAAGTAAATTTAGGAATTTTTCTTGATTACTTGGCTCATAAATAGGCCCTACAATTTGGTGCTCTGTTCGTTGGACTAAACATGTTAGATCGAGTTTTTCTTTTTTTAAAAAATTCTTAATGTTCAGTGACTCAAGCATTGGATTATATGCTAACTCGGCTTGAATTGAATCGATATTATCCACTTTTATACTTTGTAAAGTTGAATTAACCATTTTAGTAAGAAGTGTTGTACTGCTAGGTAAGTGACTAAAACAACTTTCAACTGCATGAACATCAGGAATTAATTGGTCACCTTGTAATTTAAGTGATAAATCAAGGTTTACTCGATTAAAGAGTTGACGATCATTAGTAACTTTACCAACCTTATAAAGTTGGGGGTGATCTTGATAAAATGTAAGTACACCTTGCTCAATATAGCTATAAAAATTTTTTTGGAATGCAGCCTTAGCAATTTTTTCTGATTCAGAGAGCCGATTTTGATCAGCTTGGATCTGTATACCATTATTACCTGAATATTCATAAGATAAAACTGGATCAAATCCAATCAAATCAAATATCACTGAAACTGTACGATCTGAGATTTGCTCAACTTGAGGGATATCTGAAACAGATTTAAAGTAACGCTTTGCTGCTTCAGATAACTCAAATAAATCATTTTCAGTGGATTTAATTTCTCTCTTGGCAAGTAACTCATTTAGAAGTATGGTAATTTCATTTTGATCTAGATTTAAAAAGCTAGCCAATTGAACCGAGCTGCATGGACCCAAACGCAGAGTACGTAAAAGTATAGAATGAACAAAGTCTAAGGGTTTTTTACCTGAAAAACTAAAATCAACCAAAAATTTTTGCACAGGTAGCAATACATCAACATCATGATAATTTAACATTATTTTGCTCCTTGTACGTTTTCATTACGACGTTTCAGTATTTGGTATTCTGGTTGACTCAAACGGTTTTTGATGTAAGCCAAAGTTTTATACAATGGGCTATTTGAATTTTTCTCATGCTCCCACATCTCGGTAGCACCAAAAATCACAAGGCGATCCATAGAGCGAGATAATGCAACATTCACACGATTTTCTGAAGCTAAGAATGCACTAGAGAAGTTAGGCGTATTTCGTGTCACAGAGAACACAACAATACGGTTTTCTTTACCTTGATAACTATCGACGGTATCAATTTTTACTGACTTTTGAAGTAGCGTAGAAAAATTGCCAACTGCAAAACGTTTTATAAGTTGTTTTTTCTGTTCTGCGTAGGCACAGATAATGCCAATAGCAGCTTCATCATTTTTAACATTTTGATTCACACGTTCTAGTAACGCAGGATCAGAGTCTATACGACGAAGGAAATTTAAAATTTCGTTTAATTCATGAGGATTATATAGGCTTGTTTTTTCATCTGAAATTTTTTGATGAAATGCTCCCTTACCACCTGTATCTACCCAGGTAACAGTAGATTGTAGTTCTTTTACTTTATTTGAGTAATAAATGGATGGAACTATACGTTTTGCATTGTCCTTTTTATCAAAAGGTGGCTCACAGACAGCGGTTTGTAATTTACCATCATAGAAACAATCAGAAACCAAATGCCCAATTGCAGGCGCCATACGATATTGTTGCAATAATTGAGCACTAATTTTTTTACCATAGGGTGAATTAAAAACATGTTCAAAATCGCTTCTTAAAACATCTTCTAACTCTTTATGGCTTGAAATGCCTAACTTCTTTTTCAATAAATTGCTATGTTCACTAGTATATAAGGGTGGTAATTGTTTGTGATCACCCACTAATACAATACGTTTACCAGTTTGCATTGCAATTGCAAGTTCAGATGAGCTTGAGCGTGCTGCTTCATCAATAATTACAAAATCAAAAACCTGGTTTGAAATATCAACACTGTTATTAGCAATACCCACACATGTACCACAAACAATTTGACGTGTTTGAGCTAAGAAACGCTCATAATGAGCATAGGGAGTATCTATTAAAGTTTCACAATCTTTGGCCAAGTGAATTAAAGCTTGTGCTTTTGCTGAATTTTCTGGATCAACTGCATATTCTTCAGCTAAAACAATCATCACAGCATCTTCAATAGCTTGCCAAAAAGCTTCACTGGTTATATCCGAATCAAGACCATTTGTATCCAGTTCATATATTTTATGAAGACATTCTAATTGATATAAAGCAAACTGCTTAAATGTAGCTGGTGATACAGTACCAACATCATCCTCTTCACTAATCTTAGAACGTGTTTGTTTAACTTTTTCAAAGATTTCAACTTTTAAGCGAATCAAATCAGTTAAGTACTCTTCTTTGAGCTTAAGATGAGAACCTAAAGTTAAAATACGATGTACTAAGGTTTCTTGGAAAAATGCCTGCTGCGATTCGATGATTGAACCAGAATAGGTATCTAACAAATCCTTTGATACAAGTTCAGCTTTATTACTAATGCGCACAATACTGACATCTTGTTTATAACCAGTGAAGCGTTGACGAATCCGCTCTACAGTTGTGTTTACTGCTTCATGTGATTGACTTACTACCAAGATATTTTTTACCAATTGATGGTGGAATAAGTAATGAACAAATGCTGAAATGAACTCAGTTTTTCCTGTTCCTGGAGGACCTTGTAATACGTTTACTGGACCACTAGTAATAATCTGTTCAAATGCTTTGCGTTGTGTGGCATTTAGAGCAATTGTTTTTGATGTATAGTAATCAAGCTGTTGATCATAAAAACCTATATCATATTTAGCTGCTTCAGCAGTGCTATTTTTTTCGAAATATTCAATCAGATTTGGAATGACTGCCCGATTTTTTAAAATATTATCAATAGCTATCTTCCGTTTACGATTAGAGGATTGCTCTGCTACATTCTGCAATGTAAGACGGCTACCTTCATTTAATCGTGTTAACTTACAGTTTTTAATGTAAAGTGCGCCTCGAGTCGATTTGACCATATCAACTTCACCAACAGGTTTAGTCTCAAATTCACCATCTCTATTTTCAGTAACTAAAAGAGCTTTAACCTTATCTTTTTTCTGAAAGCGATCTAACACATCATTGCTTTCAACTGGATCATAATTAGCTTTGTAATAGTTCATATAATGATTAGAACGAATTGGTTTTAGAACATCAGTGAGCTCAACAATAGGTAATGCTTCTTCTTCAGTGTCTTTAATTAAACGCCACAATGCTTTAGTCGACATTTCATTAGAATCAAGAATATCAACGACTTCTTCAGAAAATTCAACATACTCTTTAGATGAGTTCTCTTGTGTCTTGAACTCCTGTAGAGCATGATTAAAGTCATCATTTTGGATTAAAAAATCACTTAGCCATGGAAGAGTACTTCTGTAAAAGCTTCGTTCATCTTCAACTTTAATACGGATGTTTAGTTCAAATACGGAACTATCAATAAATTTTTTATTAATAAAGGATTTTTGTTGCACATATCTAGGCGTTAAGCCTGGATTTTGCTGGTAGTCAGTATAAAAGAAACTTACTTTTCCTCCTATTCCCCAAAGCTCAACTTCTATATCTCGCCCAGATTGCTGTTTAATATACCCATAAATTTTGCCGTTATCGGGCAAAATATAATTAAAATTATTTGAACTAGAATCGTCATCGCCATTAGACCAACCCGATCTAATAGCGATTAGCGTAGGCACTTGTTCTTCTTGACCTTCAGCCAACAGCGTATCGAGAAAACGACTTAAATCGAGATATTTCCCTTGTTTTTGTTCAAACTCAAGCAAAAATGCTTCACGTAACCAATCAAAGTCTTCATATTCACATTCCTCCCTAAATAGAACGTTTAACATTTGTAGTACAGCATAATTATCACGCTGTTGTACTGTTGGCATTTCCACATCACTTGGATCAAGTGGACCTTGATGTGCTGGTTCAGGGGCGAGTACATTACTTAACTTAATGGTTAAATCTGCCAAATCAACATGAACTGTTTCTTCAGAAAGTTGACCATAGCTATATTGTAAATGATGATAATGCTGTAAAGCTTCAATCAAGTTCAATGCAAGCTGTTTTTTATCTTCAAAGCATAGACTTTCTAAGTCACAGTCATTCCATGTAGGTGTAGCAATAGGCTGAATTACAGAGAAAAATATTTTCTGATTATCTTGATTAATAATCCCAAAAGCCGTAATTTCAGGTATATAACTTCTTACTCCTTGATTCTTAAGAATGTCTAGTTTGTCTAGTTTCGCTTTATAATATAAACAATCATAAGAAGACAATGGATTTGGAAGTGTTTCAAAGACAATATTTGAATACTGCTCTAGACTCTCATTTCTAACATAAGAACTCAAAATCTCGGGTGATACCTGATGTTCAATATCTGAGGGAGGGCGTGAGTTTAAGAATGCTGCTAAAAAATCTGATGCATCTGTATATGCAAAATTAGCAGCTTGACTGAATAAGTCAGTCAGCCAGTCAGAATGATTTAATGCTTTAAATGCGCTAATACTGTGAAGAGTAACTTTAAGACCCTCAATGATATGCCAAGCAAGACAAGCAATCCAAAAAACATCTTTCGTATACGGTGTTAATGAATATCCATCAAAGATATTTTGATTGAGTAATGGCAAAATAGTACGTACAACATTATCGACTTTGAAATCAGGGTTAAATGCCGAGGTAAATTGGGAAAGCTTAATTTTATTAGAACTATCAACCCAAATGCTGAATGAATTCAAGTCACCATGAGCAATCCCAAGCTTATGTAACTCACTAACTACATAGATCATAGACTGAATTAAGTCTAATTTTTTTGTTGTTAAACCTTGTGGACACGTTTCTAAATATGATTTTAGTGTTATATGGTTGGTATCTGGTAATTCGATGACTTCATCATAGTATTGATCTACATTGTCTTGGGGATTTGTTTCTAAAGAGATAAGGCATTTTTCGTAAAGTTGGGGGTTTTTGATTTTGATACTATTTACGGTATTAATCCCATTATTAACAATAGCTTTACGATGTTTATCAGTTACAGTATGAGAGAAAAAGTCCCATTGCTTAATTACAGCATTATCATTCCCCATAGATTCAGCACTATAAACTTTATAAAGCTTACGAGAATGCATGATTAATAGTGAGCCTAGTTCATAACCTTCTATAGATTGTGATGTTATTGGTTCCATGTTGTGAGTTAATATTTTAGTCAAAACATCAAAATCACGATTAAGTTGCTTTGCATTCATTGGTAATGGTTTTTTGCTTTTAGAAAAATGAAGATAAAAATCTTCATTAGGAATTAATTGACAAAAATCTTCAAATGATAAAATACGATCTACAAATGGTATCCCATTAAGTGCAGACCAATTTGCCTTGCCTGTCATTACTACTAAATTCAAAACTTTAGGTAAAAAATGTGGGTTTTTTACTAACTGATCAGCATTATGGAGTTGATGTTTAATAGCTTCGATTTCTGTTGTTAATTTACGAGCTTTTTTTCCTCCAATAGTTAGAGGTGAAGGACTAAGGCGTTCGTTATTTACCCACCAGTTATTATATTGATCAGATGTAATCTTACCATTAACGTTACAGAACTCTATGCATAAAATATTTGCATTCGTTAAGAGCACCAAGTCATATTGTTGCTTTTGATTACCCAAAGAATGAGAAAAGAAAGAGAACCCTTGCCATTGCTTATTTCTGGGTTGTTTTTGAATTTCTACATTGAGTTTAGAAATTAAATTTTTTTGCTGTGCTGACAAATTTGATGCATTGATCTTAATCATGATTTTACCTAAATAAATCAATAATTTATAAATAAAAATATATAGAACAGAGACATTCAATGATCTATAGACCTAAGTACGCTTTCTTATGAAAAAAATTTAAGATTCAAGGATCTTAATGTGCCAATAGCATGTGATATTAATGAAATCAATAATTTGTCATTTTTAATCAAACATTAACTATGGCTTGGTCAGGTTGTTTATTTTGCCAGTCTTTACTCTATTTGCTTTAGATGTTTAAAAGTCTACTCTTGGATAATTTTTTTGGCAAGATAAAAATTCCGAAATTTTATAAAAAGGGAATGGTTGAAATCTGTACGGCATTATCTCTTGAAAACATGGTATTCATCCCCATTTATGATTTTGACTTACGAACAGAAGGATGGCAAAACATGCCAAAAATGACAAAAAACGATTTAATTTATAAAGACTATAGTTGGAAAGCAGTAGAAGGTGATGATCCTACAAAAACGGCTGAAGATGCAGATAGATTCAGTCGTCGTGAAGGATATGAGGTTATTTATCTTCTTAATACATTGTCAGGTACAGATAACGCTGACCTTTCAATAAGGACTCGTCAAATTTGTGAATGGATGATCCATGAAAAATTGCCTTCGAACATACAAGGTCGTTCAAAAGTAGTTACTTGGATTGTAGCAAACTTTGCTGAACTTTCTAAAATTTATCCATTCTGAGGGGATTGGCTTTAGCATTCAGGATGGTTTACTTTGAAAGCTAATTATCCTGAATACTAATCATCATATTTCAATATATTTAATTTAAAATAATACAGCCTCTTCGTTTATTAATTTTATACAGCTCTTTGCCAAAGCTATGCATACTCTGTATTTTAGTTTGAAGATGTTGGTTATCTTTCTGAGGATTTGGCAAATACATAGTAGCTTTAATTGCGTTACTTAGTAAGCGTCCGCTGAACCCCATGCCTATTTTTTAATTCGGTTCAGGTTTCCAGCGGTGTGGTAGCAATTCTTCAATCTGAGTCACTTTATGTGTCGGCAACCTTTTCAGCACATCACTTAAATAGGCATAGGGATCCAGCCCATTCAGCTTTGCTGACTGGATTAATGTCATAATATTGGCTGCTCGCTGACCGCTGCGCAGCGAACCTGCAAATAACCAGTTCTTACGTCCCAACGCCCAGGGGCGCATCTGGTTTTCCACCCAGTTATTGCAAATCGGTAGATTGCCATCATCCAGATAGCGGCTTAAGGCTGGCCAACGCTTCAGAGTGTAATTGATCGCCTTGGCGGTTGGAGAACTCGATGGCACAGTCAGTTGATGTTGGTTGAGCCATTCATACAGTTGTTGCATCACCGGTTGACTATACTGTTGTCGGTATTCGCGGCGCTGTTCTGCTGTACCATCGGTCTTTTTCCTGAGTTCTGCTTCTATGGCATACAGTTTCTGAATCAGCACTAATGCCTGTTCAGCGACCTGACTTTTCCCAGTTACATGCAGTTCATGGAATTTACGACGTGCATGCGCCATGCAGCCCACCTCAATGACATCGCCTGATTTAAAGCGTGCTTTATAACCACTGTAATCATCACAGACTAGATAGCCCTGCCAGCCTTTCAAGAACTCTTCAGCATGCTGGCCTGAACGACTATCCTGAAAGTCATAGATCACCGCCTGAACTGGATTGTACTGTGTAGTGGCATAGGCCCAGACATAACCTTTCTTCGGTTTTTTATTATTCTCACCCATCCGCATGATGGTGACCGGTGTTTCATCTGCATGCAGCACCTGCTGTTGTAGTACCACCTCTTTTAAGGCATTGGCCAGAGGTTCCAGTTCTACACCGCAGCGACCTATCCAGTCAGATAAAGTTGATCTAGAAAGTTCGATTCCCGCCCGCTGATAGATCAGACGTTGACGGTACAGCGGCAAATGATCGGCATACTTCGATACCAGCACATGGCTGAGCAATTCAGGTGAAGCAATGCCTTTATCAATCACATAGGCGGGCATCGCTTGCTGAGTCAGAGTGTCACACTGATCACAGACCCATTTACCACGCACATGCTGTTCCTTATAGAACTGTGCCGGTCTGAAATGCAGTTTTTCACTGACATCTTCGCCGATACGACGGAGTTGGCAGCCACAAGCACATTGGGTTGATGCAGGTTCATGCTCAATACGGATGGTGTGTAGATGATCTGGCAGTGGTCGACGTTTAGGTTTGTTGACTGTTGCTTTGTGTGTCGCTGCATTGGTTTTATCTGCATTTAGCCGTTCCAGTTCTAGATCAACCGCGGCAATATCTTCTTCAACCGCTTCATCCCACAGATGGATTTGTTTTGCCGTTAAGTGTTCATTCTTTTGGGCGAATTCGTGCTTTTTAAACAGCGCCAGTTCATGCTCGTATTTTTGATTGAGAATAGAAAGATGCTGAACTTTGGCATCCAATTGCTGGTTTGATTTTTCTAATTCTTGATTTGATTGTGCCAGAGACTGATGCTGCATTGCCAACTGTCTGGTAAATTCCAGCAGTTGTTCATGGGTCAGTTGGTTTAAGTCAGGCAGTGTATTCATGACCGCAGTATGCCTGAGGTCATGAAGAGAATGAAATAGAACGTTTGGAGAATAGCAGAATGCACCAACCTGGTTTAGAGCATCGTCACTACCTGCTGTCGTCCAATGCGCTGCCAGGGCAAACCCTGGATCAGTGCCTGTAACTGTTCCGGGCTGAGGGCCACGGTTTCACCTTGGTGAACTTGAGCCCAGTGAAATTTACCCTGTTCCAAACGCCGGGCACACAGCCAGATGCCCAGTCCATCATGTACCAACACTTTCATACGATGGCCACGTTTATTACAGAACAGGTAAGCACAATGCGGTTTGATGTAGCCAAAGGCTCTCACCACCTGGGCCATGGTCGTATCCATACCTGCACGCATGTCCATGGGCTGAGTAGACAACCAGATTTCATCAATGCGGATCATGTTGCAAGTGCCTTGAGTAATTCTGCCAAGGCAGGTATTTCTGATGTCTGCCATTTTAGCTGAATATCATTATTCGTATGAGGCACGGTGATACACAACGTGATCCTCTCATCAATAGGTTGGCTGATTGCAGCAGTGTAAGGCAAAGCAATAAATGCTGGATTCACATGAGTAGGATCTTGCACGGCACCATCATGATGGCTGAAGATCCTGATCCAACGACTGACAAGGTTGGCATTAATACTATGTTGCAGTGCGACCGAAGCGATCGAGGTATTAGGATTTTTACAGGCATTGACAATACTGAGTTTGAATTCTTTGCTGTATGTTCTGCGTTTTTTAGCAACAGGAGGTGTTGCTGAATATATATCCATGTTCATGGATTAAGTCCCCACTTGTTTTTAGGTGGGAACTAAATTAAGGCTTATAGGATCGCTTGGTAAGGCTGTGTTAGCCGGATGCTTA
>NZ_JEZN01000033.1:0-17875 GCF_000581715.1 Acinetobacter sp. 479375
TAAGCGTCCGCTGAACCCCATGCCTATTTTTTAATTCGGTTCAGGTTTCCAGCGGTGTGGTAGCAATTCTTCAATCTGAGTCACTTTATGTGTCGGCAACCTTTTCAGCACATCACTTAAATAGGCATAGGGATCCAGCCCATTCAGCTTTGCTGACTGGATTAATGTCATAATATTGGCTGCTCGCTGACCGCTGCGCAGCGAACCTGCAAATAACCAGTTCTTACGTCCCAACGCCCAGGGGCGCATCTGGTTTTCCACCCAGTTATTGCAAATCGGTAGATTGCCATCATCCAGATAGCGGCTTAAGGCTGGCCAACGCTTCAGAGTGTAATTGATCGCCTTGGCGGTTGGAGAACTCGATGGCACAGTCAGTTGATGTTGGTTGAGCCATTCATACAGTTGTTGCATCACCGGTTGACTATACTGTTGTCGGTATTCGCGGCGCTGTTCTGCTGTACCATCGGTCTTTTTCCTGAGTTCTGCTTCTATGGCATACAGTTTCTGAATCAGCACTAATGCCTGTTCAGCGACCTGACTTTTCCCAGTTACATGCAGTTCATGGAATTTACGACGTGCATGCGCCATGCAGCCCACCTCAATGACATCGCCTGATTTAAAGCGTGCTTTATAACCACTGTAATCATCACAGACTAGA
Source organism: Acinetobacter sp. 479375 (assembly GCF_000581715.1). Taxonomy (NCBI): domain Bacteria; kingdom Pseudomonadati; phylum Pseudomonadota; class Gammaproteobacteria; order Moraxellales; family Moraxellaceae; genus Acinetobacter; species Acinetobacter sp. 479375. The sequence continues at coordinate 659 of NZ_JEZN01000033.1, forward strand.
TAGCCCTGCCAGCCTTTCAAGAACTCTTCAGCATGCTGGCCTGAACGACTATCCTGAAAGTCATAGATCACCGCCTGAACTGGATTGTACTGTGTAGTGGCATAGGCCCAGACATAACCTTTCTTCGGTTTTTTATTATTCTCACCCATCCGCATGATGGTGACCGGTGTTTCATCTGCATGCAGCACCTGCTGTTGTAGTACCACCTCTTTTAAGGCATTGGCCAGAGGTTCCAGTTCTACACCGCAGCGACCTATCCAGTCAGATAAAGTTGATCTAGAAAGTTCGATTCCCGCCCGCTGATAGATCAGACGTTGACGGTACAGCGGCAAATGATCGGCATACTTCGATACCAGCACATGGCTGAGCAATTCAGGTGAAGCAATGCCTTTATCAATCACATAGGCGGGCATCGCTTGCTGAGTCAGAGTGTCACACTGATCACAGACCCATTTACCACGCACATGCTGTTCCTTATAGAACTGTGCCGGTCTGAAATGCAGTTTTTCACTGACATCTTCGCCGATACGACGGAGTTGGCAGCCACAAGCACATTGGGTTGATGCAGGTTCATGCTCAATACGGATGGTGTGTAGATGATCTGGCAGTGGTCGACGTTTAGGTTTGTTGACTGTTGCTTTGTGTGTCGCTGCATTGGTTTTATCTGCATTTAGCCGTTCCAGTTCTAGATCAACCGCGGCAATATCTTCTTCAACCGCTTCATCCCACAGATGGATTTGTTTTGCCGTTAAGTGTTCATTCTTTTGGGCGAATTCGTGCTTTTTAAACAGCGCCAGTTCATGCTCGTATTTTTGATTGAGAATAGAAAGATGCTGAACTTTGGCATCCAATTGCTGGTTTGATTTTTCTAATTCTTGATTTGATTGTGCCAGAGACTGATGCTGCATTGCCAACTGTCTGGTAAATTCCAGCAGTTGTTCATGGGTCAGTTGGTTTAAGTCAGGCAGTGTATTCATGACCGCAGTATGCCTGAGGTCATGAAGAGAATGAAATAGAACGTTTGGAGAATAGCAGAATGCACCAACCTGGTTTAGAGCATCGTCACTACCTGCTGTCGTCCAATGCGCTGCCAGGGCAAACCCTGGATCAGTGCCTGTAACTGTTCCGGGCTGAGGGCCACGGTTTCACCTTGGTGAACTTGAGCCCAGTGAAATTTACCCTGTTCCAAACGCCGGGCACACAGCCAGATGCCCAGTCCATCATGTACCAACACTTTCATACGATGGCCACGTTTATTACAGAACAGGTAAGCACAATGCGGTTTGATGCAGCCAAAGGCTCTCACCACCTGGGCCATGGTCGTATCCATACCTGCACGCATGTCCATGGGCTGAGTAGACAACCAGATTTCATCAATGCGGATCATGTTGCAAGTGCCTTGAGTAATTCTGCCAAGGCAGGTATTTCTGATGTCTGCCATTTTAGCTGAATATCATTATTCGTATGAGGCACGGTGATACACAACGTGATCCTCTCATCAATAGGTTGGCTGATTGCAGCAGTGTAAGGCAAAGCAATAAATGCTGGATTCACATGAGTAGGATCTTGCACGGCACCATCATGATGGCTGAAGATCCTGATCCAACGACTGACAAGGTTGGCATTAATACTATGTTGCAGTGCGACCGAAGCGATCGAGGTATTAGGATTTTTACAGGCATTGACAATACTGAGTTTGAATTCTTTGCTGTATGTTCTGCGTTTTTTAGCAACAGGAGGTGTTGCTGAATATATATCCATGTTCATGGATTAAGTCCCCACTTGTTTTAAGGTGGGAACTAAATTAAGGCTTATAGGATCGCTTGGTAAGGCTGTGTTAGCCGGATGCTTACGTTACTTATTATGACTGAGCACGATGAATTATACCAATATCAAGCCTACCGTTTAGGTCATAAAGATAATGTTCATTTAATAAATAATGGACATAATCTCGATATTCAAGATATAAGAAAAGTGTTGTTCAGCGAACGCTTATATTTTAAGTTCTTTAAGGCTATTTTTATAAATATTCTAGCCTAAATCTTTCAATTCATTCATAATCCTTACAGCCCAATTATTAACAGCTTCTGAAGATTCATTTCCTTGTGATGAAAACCGTGGATGGACAATATGAGTATGGGCATTTGCACCAAATACATCATCAAACAAATCATTTGGCCATGACAGTGATTTTGCGACTAGATGAGTCTTAATTTTATCTAAATAAATCTTCCAATCATCGGTTGTCAGGTAGATTAACTTAGTTGAGATACTTTTTACCCCATCTGATGTATCTAATTCAATGAGAAGGAAGTCATCACCTTTATAGCAAAGGTGAACAAACTTAATGGTTCGTAGTTTATCTTTACTGATTCTATGACACTCGGAACGCCCAACTTTCGTAAGCTCATGGGTAAGTGATTCATATAGCACACATTGATGTGTAGATTGGAGCACTTGTATCATCGAGTTGAAATCATGATAGCGTTGGGCATATTTCTGATCATAATTTGTGTAGTCCTTTTTCCCTCCTACATCTGCCGCAGGTAAATCGCCTGCACTATTTGCCTCGTCTGTACTCACTAAATGACCAGAAGCCGATTCATCATTTTCAGCATCCGTGTTTTTCTGTCCTGTTATTTTGGTTTTTCCTTTCTTGTTGATGGTCAATGGTTTTTTGAAACTTACCCATGACTCATTACCATCTAGAATACGAACTCCGTGCTCTATGGAAGCTGTCGTACCATCTTCAATTGTAGGATCAAGCGTACTACTATATTCGGGTTTGTAGCCCTGTCCCGATTGTTGTCCTTCCGTCTTAATTTGAGTGAAAGATGGGTGATCAAAACTAATGTCAGTAGGAATATCAGTATCGATTTCTATGCCAACAATTTCTTCAACAAGAAAAGCATCTTGTGACGTATTGTATCTTCCTCGAAAATGGAGTGTCCAACCGTCCATTGATGGTGGATCAAATTGAAAAATCCATTTCTTCCATCCATCCTTATCAATCAGTTGAGTATTAAAATAACGACAGATGCTTTCAAATGACTGTTTGGCATTAGGATCAAGTAGTAACCAGGCTAATAGACATTGGGTTCCCTTTTGATTTACAAGTTTTAAAGGCATTGTATTTTCTAAAAAGACAATTACTGTTTCCTCATTATCTTGGCATATTGCAAATTCATTTTGAATGGTCGTTGTACTGAGGCTTGCCCGACAAAAATAAGAGTTAATGAGAAAAAGTGTTCTTGCAAGCTCAAACTGTGGTAGATGAATAGTGACCTGATTGGGTCCTTCTATAATGAAACTAGTTTGTATTCCCTCAAAATATGTAAGATTTGAATCCGTTGATAATTCATCAAAATCTTTTAAAAGAGAGGGGGTTAGAAAATTCTGATCAGACAAAGTAATCACTAGATTCGGTTTAGATAATTGTCTTTCGCTACAGTTTAGTTTTTTGCCACGAATTAACATGGCTGCATTGCTAAAGTTAGTAAATTTCTTTTCTTGTTTTGGTGAGCATTGTAGGTTAATACTCCAGATTTTTGATCTTGAACCTTTGAATAGGCCGCCAATATGTGTAACTGTTACATTATGATCAAAATGATTAATTTTTACCGTCATGAGTATTGAAAAATCCAGATAGTTTTAGAATTCTTGCTGCATCAGGGGTGATTCTTTCTTTGCTAAGTCCTGCCAAGCGGAAAACTCGCCATAAGTGCAACGGTTGAAAATCTGAAGATAAGATTTTAACAGCTACACAGACTCTGCGTAGCTGGTATTCAGTAATACTTTCAACATACTTTACCAAAAAGCATCTAACCAATGGGAGCTTAGAGAGGTTATGCTCTATGCTTGAATGTTGTGGTAATTGCATAAGATACCAGTTTCTAGAACGTCTAGGTGTAGGACTCAGATCATCTTTGAATTGGTGAGCAAGTCGCAATAGTACTTTTGCATATTCTCGATCACGATTATGCCAGTCTACACGAGTGTTAAGAGGCGAACGTACTACTTGATGTTTGGAATTATATTGTTGAAGCCATTTATAATCATGGCGATATAACCACGCATAGATGGCACCTCCATTGCTTATGGAGCGACTCACCTTAATACCATTCTTTCTAACAAGCTGCTGCCACTTTTTACGGTATTCTGCACACTTTACAATATCTAAGTCATTTTCAATAGTTGTTGTTTTTACTATGAAAACTGGCTGAATATGTTGAGCATGATGAAAAATATTTTCTAATTTCTCTCGTGAAAGAAAAGTTTGCCAAACAAGTAAATGTTCAAAGAAACTAAAGCTTTTTCGGTGCTTACGGAATATATTTTTTAACCAAGAATTTTCCTCATTTTGATGACAAAGTAGATTTTTAGCTTGAAGATATTCTTGACCCCAATATTGTAAGAACAGTTCTAAAATTTGATCGTGTTTTATATGTTGCCCACGTGCATACCCAGAGTCTTGTGCCAATCCATAATAGAAGTGAGTCCATTGGTCAAAAGATATTGATGGATATGAGAAAAGATTCAGTAATTGCTGTATTGGTGCTGATATGATGAGGTCTTGAGAAAAGACTGAGCCAACTGATTCTATTGAAAAATGTGATTCTATGAATGGCTGAAAATGATGTCTGGAATCTGATGGTTTTTCTTTATAAATAGATAAGGATGAACCATGTTCTATACATATCGGTAGATTGGGTATGAACCAGTCTCTTTTCCAAAAAGCTTCACCATATTTTATTAGCTGAATTTCAATACATTTTGGACAAGCCTGAAAGTTCTGAACGGCTTTAATTCTAGATGCAGCAACGCCTAACATTGTATGCAGAGCCCCATTAGTTTTTCCGTGCATTAGCTCAATGGCTTTATCACGTATATTCTTTGGAACGAATGGGGCGTAGAGGGAAAATAAAGTATGTTGCCTTATTAGGTTATCAGTTGAATATTGTTTTGTATTCCTTAGCAGATATGCAATATTTGTGATATGGCTAGGTAGATCCAGCGTGGCGATTACATATCGATTCCCAAATACTTCATCTAAAAGTTGCTTTGGACTGGTGATACCATGATAGACACTAGCCCTTGCAAGGGTACTGTATAGAAGTTCATCAGGATGTGGAGGAGGAAAATTGTGCATAACATAGATTCCTTCTGTTCTTAGGGTTGAAATATCTACACTTGGGGTGGGATAATCTTGTGGGTAAAATATAAGCTATCTCATCATCAAGTGGAGTCTGTAGAAGTTCTTAACTTAAACTGTATATATCATCAATAACAGGCCACTAATACCATTTAAGAGTAGTCCACTGAATTCACTCAAAAGTCGACCATATTAAGTCTAAAAAATGCTTTAGTAGACCAAACTTAATCTGGCAGTCTCTATAACCATCCCATGACTGCCAGATCAAATTCTTCATAATTAGAACTTGAGATTATTGTAACAATTCATCTAGGATAGATTTTTTTAACTCTAATTTTTTGATAATACTTTCCACATTATCTAGATCATTTTTCTTTACTATTGGAACTATATTAGATAAAAATTCATCAAAAGTTTTTGCAAATTTATGATTTTCATTTTCCATAGCGGCTAACAATAGTTTAACTTGCTTATCAACACCATTAATAAATACCAATTCAAGATCTATGGCTGGGATAACAGCTTTAATCAAGATTTTTTTAAGGTTATTAATATCATTGTTAATTTCTTTGATCACCATTTCCTTTGTAGTGCTAGGACGTATGTTGTATTTATCCAAGATAACTTGTGGGTTTGGAATTTTCTCAACAATTGAGGATGGAACAATATCTTTAAATGAGCTAAGTATTTTTTGTAAAGATTCAATAGTTTGATTAGAACCATTTACACTATTTGCAATTCTAATTACATCCATTGTAAGTTTTGGAATTGTATTTACAGCATCAACAATTAAAGAACTTTCATTTTGGCTTAAAAGCAAGTTTACAAGATCACCTTGCCCCTTTGAATAATAGTGATCTAGATGTATTACTTCATGACTAGCTCTTTCAAAACGATTCATCCTATCATGACTTGCTATCGGAGAATTTAAGAGTATATCAAATATATCTCGCGAAAATCTTTCTACAAGATATGTAAATCTATATGAGTTATGAGCCACTTCTGAGGTAATTTTATTTATTATATTTTCGCATAATTCTTGAATCTCTTCGCTATATGAGGAATTTCCAGTTACAGCACTTGCAAACTCTTTAAGCAATAAAACTTCAATTTCTTTACAATTTTCATTAGTAATATCTTTGATTAAGTTTAGGTAATCTTCTAAGTACTGTAAATGAATTTCATCTCTCATGTGTCTATTTACTTTCTCTACTTGTAAATCGACACGAATACTTTCATCGGTAAGAATTCTTACTTTATCAAAAAACTCTTCTTCAATTTCGTTAAAATACTTATCACTTTCAATTTCCTCTTGAATTTTACAAGATAACCACTTTTCGTTATGAATCTGATGCTTTTTATTGAAAATAAATGTTTTAAGTTGGTCTCTTAATCTTTTCTGGATTTTACGATATTCTGCAGTAATAATTAAACTTTTTTGCTTATCAGAGGAAGTATCAAGGTTATAATTTGAATAATTATTTTGATGAATTTCTTCAAAAGTAGTTTTAATACATTTTATATTTGTGTTTACTTTCTGCTTTAATATTTGAAATCTCTCAGTCTGATAATAATGTTCTAGTTCAGATCTAATAGCATCTATACCCGAATCAATATCATACTTACATTCATAGTTTTTATCTTGGATAATAGCTTTTTCAGACACAAGATACTTATATGCCGATCCAGAAAATACTCTTTTTTCCGTACCAATTTTATACTTTAAAACATCATTCTTTAAGATTTCATAGTTACCATTCAATTGATCAGGATTATTTACTCTATCAATTTGATTACCAAAAACAAATAATTTATCTTTTAAAGCAATTCCATCACTATCGGTATTATTTTTAATAACACTTAGTGAAGTTCCTTGAATACTAGGATTAGTTCCCGCATTCGTAACTAAAATAATGGCATCTGCATTTTTTAAACGTTCCTCTGTTTGGCGGATATGCAATTTTGTTGGGGAGTCAAAACCAGGGACATCATAAATTATTGCTGTTTCAATCTGTTTAAGTTTCGAGGATTCAATTTCAATTTTTTTAACACTTCTTGGTTTTGAAGTATCATTTTTTTCTCCTTTAATAAACGTTTGAAATTTATCTTCGTTTAACTCATCTCCATGAAATTCAATCTTTCCTCCATTTAAAGTTAATTTTGACTTAGATTTCAAAATATCTAAAATCTCTTGATCTGTTTTACCTACATGATTTTTATGCAGTTGATTATTTTTTTCTTCTAAATTAGCAAAATAGCTCTCAAATTCATTAATGTCTAAATCTTTAAAACTAACGCTTGCCGCTGCTGGATATTCAAGCTCCAAAAGCATGTCTTGAAAAATTTGATTAAATTCAGCTTCAGTATAAAACTCTACAGTAGCTTTATCCGATCCACTAACTAATCTCGTTGTAGTAAAAGTACATCGTTCGGGTGCTGAAGGTAGTACATAGTTATCAATCAATGCATTAGCAAAAGTAGACTTACCAGCCTTCTCTAACCCAACAATAGCAATTTCAAACTCATTACTCTCTAATTTGTGTTTGAGTTTTTTATTCTTCTCACTATAGTTTTTAAGCTTTTCTAGTTGCTGACTATTTAACAGTTCCAAATCTACATTGTTAATTAATTTATTAATTAATGAACTTGTACGATCAATTTCATTGATTAAAGATGCTTTTTCGATTTCATATGAATGTGCATTCATAAAATTACCCTTTGTACTTTTATTAAATAAAAAATTACTACTTATGCCACCGCTTCATTAAACGCTTCAACAACCCCAAATATGTTGTCAGCATCTGCGTCACCAAACACACCATCAATGCCTTCATAGTGGATTTGGTTAAATGGTGGTTCATAAAGTTGTGCCGCATCCAGCACTCCGTTTTGAGTCAAATGATCAATCATCATTTCAATAAAGCGGATTTGCTTTTCGTTATAGCTTGAGCCTTGTAAATACTTAGAAAAGACTTCTTGTACGGCTTTCCGATCCAAACCGACCAATGAGCGGATGAACATTGGCAATGATTGATCTGTACCAAAACATTCTTCAAATTTATCTCGGCTTTCTACTTCTTGCGCTTCAAAAACAAAGCGTTCTAACTCACTTAAATCAGTCGGTGTAAGAGTCAAACCACGTTTTAACTTTGCAATCGTAATATGATTTTCATTGGCTTTAATAAAGCTTTCAACTCGTTTACGGTACTGAGCAAGATTGACACCACTTGAAACGACTGGTATATCGACTGCTTGCATATCTCCAATTTCATCATCAAGCATGGAATACACAATAGTCGATGTGGATTTTTCAATCAGTTTCACCAAGCCACGAATACGTTTACGCATCGCTTCAAGCATTGGTAAGGTGATGCCTTTCCAATATTCCACGGTTTGAATGTCTTGAATCAGCGCAATCTGTTCTGCAACAACAGGAATATTTTCTTTGCTTTCCAGTTTAGAAGCAATTTCAATCACTTTATTGGCATAGCTTTGAGTTGCTGTATTGTTCTTTTCCAATACTGCCAACTCAAGGTTGTAGCAAAGCATATCAAACAATTTAGCTTCTAAAGTTTCAGGCTCAAGCTGATTCGGTAATTTAGAGATGTGTTCTCGTAATGTACCGATGGCAAGATCATCTAAGTTGTTCCAAGCATCATCATTTTTGAAATGTTCAACATGCTCAAGCTCAGACTTTACAATGAAATTGTCATTGTTCATTGACTTCACTTCAGTCTGTAAACTTTGACGCATATCTTGCTGTACAGCTTTTAGCTCTTCTGTGGCATCGTCCTTCGCATTCAGTAAACTCAGGATATTTAAACGTGCTTTAAATAGACGTTGTCCTAATGGTTCTGTAGTCGCAACAGGCGCACCATCAGGGTTTTCATTGAAGTATTCAAAGTTAGAACAATAGTCGAAAATAAAGAATTCTTTTTTATCTTTTTCAGGGCTAAACAATTCTTTGCAGAGGCGTGTGCCACGCCCGATCATCTGCATAAATTTCACTTTAGAGCGAACCGCTTTAAAGAATACTAAGTTGACCACTTCAGGTACATCAATCCCTGTATCGAGCATATCCACTGAAATCGCAATCTGTGGCTCAGGTAAATCTTTCTTGCTAAAGTCATCAATTAAGCTTTGTGGATACTTAGTGGCATGAGTAATGACACGGGCAAACTTGCCATCATATTGCGGATAGTTTTCATTGAAGCGATCAGCAATAAACTGGGCATGTTTTTGATTGACGGCAAAGATAATGGTTTTACCCAAACGATCACCGCCTTCGGTTTTAATGCCATTTTCCATCAAGTGCTTGAGCATGAGATCAATCGTGTCTGTATTAAACAGCTCTTTATTAATCTTGGATGCTGAGACTTCTTCAGGTGCATCTTCATCGCCCCAATTTAGGCTATCCCAATGTTGTTTTTCTTCTTCAGAGAGTTCGTCATATTTCACGCCCTCACGCATGAATTTAAGCGGAACAGAATAAGCTTTTGGTGGCACAAGATAACCATCGGCAATCGCTTGATCGAGGTCGTAGTAATCGGTTGGGACACCACTTTCTAAGCCAAACAGTGCATAAGTATCACGATCCACTTCATCCCGCGGTGTCGCAGTTAAACCAACAAGCAAACTATCGAAGTATTTAAAAATCTCGCCAAATTTTTGATAAACGCTGCGGTGTGCTTCATCAATAATAATCAGGTCAAACATACCTGTGCCGAATTGGCGTGTACCATCGGCATTTTTTTCGTCAATTAAGCCGATCATGGTTTGATAGGTAGAGAAATAGACTCGACCCACTTGGTTTTTATCCTCAAGTAAATTGACGAATGAGGCATCTTTTAAATTGGCTTTAAAAGCGTTGTATGCCTGATTGACCAATGAAGTGCGGTCTGCAAGGAATAAGGCTTTTTGTACCATATTGGCTTTCATCAGCACATCAACCAATGCAATGGCAGTACGGGTTTTACCTGTGCCTGTTGCCATAATCAGTAAGCCTGCACGTTCTTTACGTTGATAGGCTGCAAGCATGGCTTTGATGGCACGAGTTTGGTAATAACGCTCGACTATTTCTGCATTAATCGGAAAGCTACTTAAATCAGGGTTGTTCTTACGTCTTTCGATCAGACGCTTGAGTTCTGCCTGCGTATAAAAGCCGTGAACTAAGCGTGGTGGACCACCTTGCACATCATTCCAAATTCGGGTTTTGTAGCCATTGGTATAGAATATGACAGGTCGTTGTCCTGTTTGTTGCTCTAAACAGTCTGCATAGAGCTTGGCTTGTTGTTGTCCAATATCAGGGTCAGTCGATGTGCGTTTTGCTTCAACCACCGCCAAAGGCAAGCCATTGGCATCATACAGCACATAATCCACTGCACCTTTACCCGATAGACTCGGCATACCTGTTACAGCAACTTCCTCTCGAACCGATGTACCTATTTCCCAGCCTGCTTCTTCAAGCATGAGGTCAATTTTAAGTTTACGGGTTTCGTCTTCTTTATAGTCGGTATGGTCTTCGATTTTGCTGTTGGCAATTTTGGCTTGTTCAACGTCTGCACGTTTTTGTGCAAGTTCAGCATCTATATTTGCAAGTAATTTTTCACGCTCTTCTAAACTTGCCGAAAGTTCAAAAAGTTTTTGCTCACGTTCACGTAGGGCTTTGTGTTGTTCTGCAAACTGTTTTTCTTTAGCTTCTGTTTCTTTTTGCAGTTGTTCTTGGTTGGCGGTGATTTGCTGCGTATTGTCAGCATTTGGTATTAGTTTTGGGTTAAATAAAATCGACTGAGAGCGGTCTTTTGAGGGTGAGCCATAGTTACGCTCAAACCAGACATACATCAGAAATAAATGGCTGATGTGTTTTACCGTTTCTTCGGTGGTAAGTTGTTTGAACTTTTTCCCATGTACGGCACTGTTGCCGACCATGCGGATGTTGTCCATTTTGTCCCAAATATAGGGCGGAATCAGGTCTTTAAATTTTAAATCATTGAGTAGGTTTTGCAGTTTTGCATCATAAGGTTGGGTCAGTTTTTTATCGTATTGATATAGCCAAAGCACAAGGTTTTCGAGTGATGTACGAGCTGCTGCAAGGGCAAATTGTGGGGATATATACGTGAGCTTTTCGGCTTCTTTAGCCGTAGCTGCCAAGCTTTTAAATTCAGATTCTAAAAACGAGAAGTTGCTCATCTTAATCCCACAGTATTTTTTAATTCAAAATTTTATTTCTATTTTTCAATATATCTTAAAAATTCAAATAATCTCAATAAGATCTTAACCGCAAAAATTTAATCCAAGGTAAAATTATATCGTTGAAATAGCTGTAACCATGAACTGGACTGAACACCTATTAATGCGCAAATATCTGGAATTTTGATTTGTTCCTTTCTTCTTGCTCTAGCATTAAAAGCATCCCAATCTGCCCCGATAAATCCAATTTCACCAGTAATAACCAAACCACTGGTATTATATTTTTGAGCTGTTGCAATCAAATCAACATCAGGTTCATCTTTAGTTGCGTGAGCTGATCCTGCGGCAAATGGATATGCCAATAATTTTGTTCGAATATTGAGGATACGACTTCCGACTTCATCTCGATCAATAATGATCACTCTAAAACGAGTGAGAAAACTATCTAAGATGTTTTCATCAAATGCAAAGAAAGCACATTTTGACCGAGTTTCTTCTAATATTGAAGAACAAGCACAAAACTTAATTGTTGTTGTCAATGTAAGGTCATCTAACATTTCCCAAAGTTTTGGGAAAGTTTGTTCTGGATATACTCGAAAGCAAATGTCTAGCATAGCGTTGGTGTCTAAGCTTAAATAAATCATCTACATATACACCTGTCTCTGCACATCTTGTAATGTAGTGGGTTTATATGTTGGCTTAATCCCCAAAATATCTTTAGCCGTACTTGCCGAAATCGTATTATGCGACATTGCTGCAATCACAGTTTGCACAAAATATCGACCAAAATGGCTAATAATTCGAGTTGAAGCAGGAATTTTTGCTTCACCAGATTGATTTTTAGCAATTCTAATTTGTTCAAGTTGTTTTAGATAATCTCTAAGCTGTTGATCAGAAATATATCCCGCTAGTTTTAATTGAATTGCAATCGCTGGGCGGCTCGCTTTAGCTTTAGAGCGAACTTTTAACACCAATTCTTCTACAGTCATATCAGGCTGATAACAACTTTCCAATAATTCAAACGGTGCAATAACATGACCTGCAACAGTGTCACAATAGCGTTCCGTTTGATTATTGGTATTGATTGCATTTATTTTTCCATCAAATACACTTTGGCGTAGTCCCAAGTGAACTAATTCATGCATGATGGTGAACAAGCGTCTTTCAGCGGCTTGTCCTGTACTTAAAACAACAATCACAGGAACGACATCAAACCACAAACAAAAACCATCTGAACCGAAAGGTTCTTTGCTTGATTTTTCAATGACTAAAATATCTTTAGCTTCAAAAATACTGCGCCAAGCAGAGTAATAGTCATTATGTTTTACTGCTCGTTTTTGGTGATTCAGATCAAAATAATCAGAAATAATTTTTGCATCTTCGACAGCATCATCACCTGAAAGCATTAAATTAAAATCGAGTGGCTCTTCTCCCATAGTTTCCAAGACATAGAGATAGTCATTTCTTGCTTTAATAGCTTCACGAAGAACGGCTTGATAAGCATAAGAACTGTTAAATACATCTTCCATATTACGATGATCAACAATCGCTGGAATTTCAGGTGTGTATTCTAATTCATCATTGGTCAGATATACACTCGGAACAAAAAGTACTTTAGCGATCTGTTCCAACTCACTGAGCTTGAGAATAGGGGTAGCATCATTGAGTAATGTATAAACTTTTTCTGTTGCAAGTCCTGATTTTTTGGCGAGTTCATTCGCAGATAGATTTCCTACCTGTTGCATATAGCGTTGAATCGCTACGGGCGAATGTTGGACAAAATCAGTCATCTTTCTACTCATGTTCACATAGAGTTATTGTAATCAAAAAAGATGACCGATGCATTTGCTTTGTTGTATCGGCAATAGCTCCATTTATAAAGTTCCACTAAAGGCTTGGTTTTGTAATGATTGAAATAATTCATTAAGCTTTGATAACTCTTCTATCATCAAAGTTTTTTGTAGAATAACCTTTTGTTTTAATTTAGAAAACTCATTTTGCATTTCTATTGGGGGTAGTTCCACAGGAAGCTCTTTGATAATCCCCATATTTAACCCTGACATAATTGCCCCTTTAGCTCTCGATTCTAAATAATTTCGAGCTGTTGGATGCAGTAAAAAGTAGGAATGTAGAAATTCAGGATTACATTTTCTTTGATCTAATGTAATACAACATAGATGCTTAGTATTAATTGCCGTAGGGATATCTTCAGGTACAACTGCACACTTTCCACAAGTTCCCATAATTGTAATGATCACATCTCTGGGTTTAACTGTATAACGTTTCAAATCTTTATATTTTTCTTCAGTGATAAATCTAGGTTTAGCCCAGTTAAAACTATTTTGAACAGCATTATCAATTCCAAGCACATGAATTCCCTCATCAACGAACTCACTATGTAGAAGCTGACTACCAAAAGGGCCAGTTCTCATAGATTTTTCATTTTCCAATAGATCAGAAACATTAAACGCAGGGAAATTTTTTTGATGAAATTTACTTATAAACTCAGCTTGTAAAAGCTGATCTAACTTTTCAATCGCTTGCTGACGTTTTTGGCGTAATTCATCCGCTTGATCTAAAATAGAAGCAATTCGGCGTTGTTCTGCAAGTGGTGGGAGTGGGATTTTAATTGATAAACAACGATCTAAATCCATATTAGAAATATTCGTCGTTTGTCGTCCACAATTACGAGCCAATAACTGAGTATTAGGTGAATTAAACCAATGATATAAATAACGTTGATCTAATTTTTCCTGATTAGCCCTCAAAATTGAGATAAATCCGCCCGCTGTTGCAGAATATTCAAGCTTTGGAATCCAACAACATTTTCCTACAAGATTCCAACTATTCGCTGTTGAAACAAGAATATCGCCTTCGATTAAAAACTTATCTTTATTTTTAACTAAATTAGCAGGAACAGATAACAGGTCATCCTGTTTTAGTTGAACCTGAACATTTGCGGTACGCATACATACAATTGATCCCTCAGAAAAGTTATCAACTAAATCATTCGGCTTGTATGTAATACCCCGAATAAAATCCGCAACATCACCTAATTTTTGATATTCCAAACTCACTTAAGCATCTCCTTAAGCGTAGCCATTCCTTTTAAAATATCCTGCTCAAGCGCTTCTAAATCCGCCAAAATTTTACTTGGTGCTTCATATTCTACTTGCTCATACACCACTTCCTTATAACGGTTAATCGACAAGTCATAACCATTGGCAGCAATATCGGCTTTATCCACCATAAAGCTTTGCTCTGTGGCTTTACGGTCTTTTTCACCCTCTAAGTTTTTAAAACGAACAATAATGTCAGGAATGTTGTTATTTTCATGCTTAGATGCGTCAAGTTCATTACGCTTATCATCCAGCGAAAAACCATCTGCCTGCATATCGTAGAACCAAACTTTGTCCGTACCGCCCGACATGGTTTTGGTAAAGATCATGATTGCAGTTGAAACCCCAGCATAAGGCTTAAATACCCCTGATGGCATAGAAATAATCGCTTCAAGCTTTTGCTCTTCCACAATCTTTTGACGCAAATCTTTATGTGCTTTTGAAGAACCAAATAACACGCCATCAGGCACAATCACCGCGGCACGACCGCCTGTTTTAAGTAAACGTAAGAACAAGGCTAAAAAGAGCAATTCAGTCTTTTTGGTTTTAACTACCGCTTGAATGTTCTTAGCACAGCTTTCATTGTCCAAACTACCTGCAAATGGTGGATTGGCAAGAATCAGACTGTATTTTTCAGCAATATGTGAATGCGTTTCACTCAAAGAATCACGGTTTTCAATACGTGGGTTTTCAACACCGTGCAGCATCATGTTCATTGAACCAATACGAAGCATAGTGCTGTCAAAATCATAACCAAAGAAAGTTTCTTCACTAAAACGTTTAGCTGTTTCAGGGTTGGCAAAAATCTCAGTACTGTAATGATCGTTTAAATATTCACTTGCAGCGACAAGGAAGCCCGCTGTACCACAAGCAGGATCACAAATGGTATCTGTGGGTTTAGGTTGCATTAGTTCTACAATCATTTTGATGATATGGCGAGGAGTACGGAACTGACCGTTTTGACCTGCTGAGGCAATCTTACCGAGCATGTACTCGTAAATATCACCTTTGGTGTCTTTATCATCCATTGGCACATCGGCAACCAAATCCACCACTTTGGTGAGTAGCGCAGGCGTAGGAATGGTAAAACGTGCATCCCTCATGTGATGGCTATAAGTCGTTTCGTCTTCTGCACCTAAATTCTTAATGAATGGAAATACTTCATTTGCAACCGTGTTATACAACGTTGCAGCATCGCCCAAAGTAATAAACTTCGACCAACGTAAGTGGTCTTGTTCAGGGGTGAAAATAGGATGTTCTACTGGCTTCTTTAAACGGTTGGCTTTCTTTTCTTTTGTGATCTGAATTTCATCGAGTCGGCGAATAAACAGCAAATAAGTCATTTGCTCCATGACTTCTAAAGGATTGGAAATACCGCCACTCCAAAATGCATTCCAAATCTGGTCAATTTTGCTTTTAATCTCGCCTGTTATCACGCTGATGACTCTCAAATTTCTTTGAGAGTATTGTGGGAGAAATCAACAAAAAAAGCTATTTGAATTAAAGCAGATGCGACAGGGTTTGGCGTTATATTTATATCATTCCAAATCACGAGGCTCTGTACTAATGTATCTATTCTGCTAGTCTATAATTTAACCCATTTAAAGCAACATAAGGTTTTAGACATGAAAATTCAAAGTATAGAAGATGAAAGGGAGATAGCTGCCACAGCAGCTAAGGTACTGCAAGAAAGATTTATTGAGGCTGCACGCACCGAAACAGTACTGTATGTAAAGAATGATGCTGTATGGAGTAAGGCTCCAAATGGTGATCCCATCTTAATTAAACAATTGTCTGGGCGGAACCCCGATCTCGCTAAAAAATTTGCAAGTAGAGGAACTTACAAAATTAAAAAATGAAACAAAAATTAGCACCCCAAACAAATAGCTCATACTAAGCAGAATGCTATAAGCCTTTATCGTAAAAATTTATACCATAATTTAGAATTCTAGCAAAAAGTTCATATCTGGTTAATCTTTAGGTAGTAAATGATAAGGTTCAACTTTAAGAATATGAGCGATTTCATAAAGCTTTAAAACTGTAATATTGACCTCTCCACGTTCAATACGACCAAGATAACTACGGTCAATACCACACTGTAACGCTAAAGCTTCTTGTGTAATTTTTTTCTCTTTTCTTTTTTTGCGTATTAATTGACCAATCTCAATGGCTTTGTTGCATAAATAAATTTCATCCCCATACATGTTAGATGAATACAGAATCAAAAAGCCGATACAAAACAACGAACTGGTCTGAGTACAATCAGGCTTTACGTCAACGGGGTGCTTTCACCATTTGGTTTGATCCCCAAATGCAATGGTCTGCAACACCTACTGGAAAAAAAGGACGTCAACCTACCTACACTGATATAGCAATTCAATTTGCCCTGACGATACGAAACCTGTTCCAACTGGCTTTACGCCAAACACAAGGTTTCATTCAAAGCCTTTTTCAAATGGCTCACCTCGACTGGAATGTTCCAGACTTCTCAACATTGAGTCGGCGAGCAGATAAGCTGCAGCCACTTCTACATAAATCAGCAAAAAATCCACAGGAAGACTTGCATATTTTAGTTGATAGCACAGGGATCAAAGTTACAGGTGATGGGGAATGGGTGCGTAAAAAACATGGCGTAAACCAACATCGTCAATGGCTGAAATTACATCTTGCGACAGATGCAAACAGTGGAGAAATACAAGCGGTTGAAGTCACGACCTGCCAATATGGTGATGCTGAAATGCTCCAACCTCTTTTAGA
>NZ_JEZN01000034.1:0-16225 GCF_000581715.1 Acinetobacter sp. 479375
ATTATCCCTCCTCGTTCCAATGCTGCTTTATGGGCAGAAAATGAAATTGGTAAAGCAAGAAATCATGCAGTACAAGGCTGTTGGGACAAGGGTCAAAAGCAGTGGAAACGAGATATTGGTTATCATCGACGATCCCGAATAGAGGCTAAAATGTTTGCCTTGAAACGACTTGGACAAGGTGTATCTAGTCGATGCTTTAATCGTCAGGTGGTTGACTTGCAAATAAGAGTCGATATTTTGAATAAATTTACTCAACTTGGTACAGCTAAAACGGTGGCTGTTGCATAAATATCTGAAGATTAGAACAACTCTACCTTTCGTCTATTTGTGCAACAAAGCCATAGTAAATTAAATACATTACTTTTTTCTGATATTAAGCAACAATCGAAACCACAATTTAAATACTATTTAATTATCACTGTGATACTGAAAAAATATTAAATAAATTTTAAAACCATTCTATTTTAATTATTAAATTTATTAATCTGACGTATAAAAAATCAAATACCCCCGATTTTAAATACATCTATTTATAAGTGAAAAATAGTTTGAGTTAATTTCGTTTTATACAAATTATTTAAATTTAAAAAACGATATGACATTGTTGTTACTGAATTATTTTTAAAAATAAAACAGCTATAAAGATGCAGGCAATAGCAACTCATGCGTGTTTGAAAATTCAGATTAGATCAAGAAAAGGTGTTTTTTCAGGATGTATTTTGATTGAAAGTTTAGTGTTTAATGTCTGTGATTTTTCACAAATACAGCATGCGCAGCAATCTCTATGACAAGCGAGCATATAGATCACTTGTCATAGGAAAGTGGTTTAAATTAGATGATGCATCAAAAAGATTTAGCTGTTGCCCAGCATTAGTGCATTTTAAGTTTCGGTGATGCAGTTTTAGAGAGCAAATCCGTCATCATCATCAAAGTGGTTTTAAATACGCCATGTAATGCAACTTGATGGAAACGATAAAGTGATACATACATCATCCGCGCCATAAAGCCTTCAACATTGATGTTATTAAAAATACTGCCGACACTACTATGTTCACTCAAGGAAATCAGTGAGCCTTTGTCCTTGAACTGAAACTGCCCCAATGGTTTTTGATTCAGTCGATTTTCCAGTGCTTTAGCCAGAAATATGGCTTCCTGATTGGCGACTTGCGCACGTGGTGGCACAGGTCGTTCTTGACCCTCAGGGATGTAGCAAGCGCAGTCGCCCATCGCAAAAATATTTTCGTCACGTGTGGTTTGTAAGCTTGGACGGACCACTAACTGATTAATACGATTGGTTTCCAGTCCAGCTATATCTTTCAGAAAATCTGGGGCTTTAATCCCTGCTGACCAGACTTTCAATGTCGCACTAACCTGTAAATCTCCTTCACACCAAACTTTATCGGCATCAATATGCGTAACCCGACAATTTGTCAGAACTTTTACGCCAATGTCTTCAAGTTCTTTCTGGGCACGTTCAGAGACACGTTCATTCAATGCAGGCAGAATGCGCGGCGCAGCTTCAATTAAACTAATATTGACATCTTTGGGATCAATACTGTTCAGTCCATATTTAGAAAATTCATTGGCTGCATGATGTAACTCAGCCGCCAATTCAACACCTGTTGCCCCTGCGCCAATAATTGCAATATTCAAATCATTCTGATGGCGATGCATCAAATGATTGGCTTGGGCTTCCAGATACATACTTAAAAATTCGCGCTGAAAACGATCAGCCTGCGGGCGTGAATCCAAAAAGATACAATGTTCCTTAGCACCTGAGGTGCCAAAATCATTGGAGGTGGAACCAATCGCCATCACTAAAGTGTCATAACCTATGCGTCGTTCAGGTGCAATGTCCTTGCCTTCTTCATCGCGTAGAACATCCAATACAATTTCTTGAGTTTGACGATCGATATCTTTTAAGCGGCCTAGAAAAAATTCAAAATGATGTTGATTGGCATGGGCAAAATAGTTCAACTCATCTTCATAAGAGTTTAATGTTCCTGCTGCGACCTCATGTAACAAGGGTTTCCAGATATGCGTCAAAGCAGCATCGACTAAAATAATCTCCGCTTTGCGACGTTTTCCCAGTGTGTTACCTAAACGTGTGGCAAGTTCCAGACCTCCAGCGCCGCCACCCACAATAACAATACGATGCAATTTTAAATCACGATTTGATGTGGTCATCATAAGAGAACTCCAATTTTCTTATGAATACCAACTGTTGCAATTTGTATTCATAAGAAAAATATCATTCATTATGTACACAAATATTTAGCATAAAAAACATACCTTTTTCCAACGTCAGGTACGATTTTTGTTGAACAATTTACCAAGAAAAAACAAAAAAGCTGCCATGATCATCAAGATACAGGCAGCTTTTGAAATGATTGCGTAAATTTTGAGAGAATTCTCTTCTCGCAAAACGCTTACATCAATTAGTGTTCAAGACTTTCCGTTTTATATTTTTCTTCGAGTACATTGTTAAAGATACTTTCAATCATCCAGACACGATACAGGCTATTAAACACATAACGTTGCCCTTCTATACGTAACTCAAGGACAGGAAAATCAGGTTGATGTTTCTCGTGACAGAAAGCATCATTATCGACCAAGAAAGTCGCCACATCTTCTTGAGTCAAGGACTCGATACCTAACTGCTGCTGTAATGCCTGAAAATGCGGCTTATACGAAAGATCCTTCCCTTTGGTCCAGACCGCCTGAAGAATGTCATACATGGCATCGACACGCTGCTCCTCAGGGGTGCTGTAATATAATTTTGCCATCTCTAGCGTGGCTGGTTGGGTCGGACGGCAAAATGGGGTAAATGCCACATCGGTACGCTTGGATAAGCGTGTCGCGAGGCTCCAGTCAAATAAATCCCGCCCCTGATAGCTGAGCGGATAAACCGTGAGTTGAATATTATAATAATTAGCCAGTTCTTCCCGAATATAAGCCAATAGCAACCAGCTAATCGGATCTTCAAGCGCTATAAACAAATCCAGTTCCGGATGCATGGCTTGAATATCAGCCAACTCTTCAGCATCACTGAGCAAATGTTCACGCCATTCAATGTGATTGATCAAAAAAATTGGATTGTCAGTCAATAATTTTTGCTGTTTTAAACGGCGAGTCAAACGCAGTAAATCATCGACTGCTTGATATTTTCGTCCACCGAACTCAAAGAAACTGGCTGCCACAGGAACATCTTCAAATATCCGCTCTGGAAAATTCTGCGGAGTTTGTTGTTGGCGGGCCATGGTGTACAGGGTTCGCAACTTGCCATATTGCTGTTGCCACAACATATGAAACACATCTTCAAGCAAATACAGGAAATTTTTACCCTGTAAAGGCGTATTTTTTAATATCAGTTCAGCTTGACTCAATGCTTCGGAGGTAGGCGGTTCGGGAGTTTCATCAAAACTAAACCGATGTTGTTTGGCTAAAATCTTGGCATCGTTAAAACAATAATTTTGCCATTCCAATGCAGTCATGCCGTTGGGAGGTTCTGCACCCTGATGCGAAATAATGACTTTAAGCGGTTTTATTTCATCAGTTAAGATGTCATCTAGTTGGGTCAGTTGCTGCACCGCAAGATAGCTATAGACATCATCCAGTCTTAAATAAATACTCAAGCCCTGCTCGGTTGATAACACTGCTTGACGCGAGGGTTTTTGGTAAAACCAGCTCGATCGAATAGGATCAAACCAACGGCGTAACAGTGACATGAATCAAGCCTCTAATAAATTTTTATCGGACAATGGGTTAAACAGGATGTAAAAGCATAATGCATTATACTTTAACATTGAAATGACCGTTTTCCATAAAAAAACACCCACAAAAGTGAGTGTTTTATAAACGCAGTGGGTATGTTTAAACTTCGCGTACCGCACCTCGGGCTGCACTGGTAGTATGCATCGCATAGGCTTTTAGTGCTTTAGAGACTTTACGTTTACGCTCTTCAGCAGGATGCCAACCTTTTTCTTCCTGCACCGTACGGCGATGCGCCATTGTTGCATCATCCACATTTAAGTGAATGGTACGGTTTGGAATATCAATTTCAATGGTATCACCATCATGCACCAAACCAATTGCACCGCCTTCTGCGGCTTCTGGAGATACGTGGCCAATAGAAAGACCAGACGACCCTCCCGAGAAACGACCATCGGTAATCAAAGCACAGTCTTTACCCAAACCTTTAGATTTAAGATAACTGGTTGGATATAGCATTTCCTGCATACCCGGGCCACCACGTGGGCCTTCGTAGCGAATGACCACTACGTCACCTGCTTTAATATCACCACCTAAAATTGCTTCTACGGCTGAATCCTGACTTTCAAAAACACGGGCTGTACCCGTAAATTTGAGAATGGATTCATCGACACCCGCAGTTTTAACGATACAGCCATCAAGCGCAATATTACCGTAAAGAACAGCCAAGCCACCGTCTTGAGAAAAAGCATGTTCAGCATTACGGATTACGCCTTTTTCACGGTCACCATCCAGTGTCGAATAATAGCGATTTTGTGAAAATGCCACTTGAGTCGGTATACCGCCCGGTGAAGAGCGATAGAACTCATAGACCTCTGGTGCTTCGGTACGAATGATGTCCCATTTATCCAGTGCATCTTTTAAGGTTTTTTCATGCACACTATTCACAGAGGTGTCTAGTAAACCCGCACGATCCAGCTCGCCTAAAATTGCCATAATTCCGCCCGCGCGATGTACATCTTCCATATGTACATCTTGTTTCGCTGGCGCAACTTTTGATAACACAGGCACTTTACGCGACAGGTTATCGATATCATCCATGGTGAAATCGACTTCGGCTTCGTGTGCCGCCGCCAATAAATGCAGCACTGTATTGGTCGAACCACCCATAGCAATATCTAGCGTCATCGCGTTTTCAAAGGCTTTTTTGGTAGCAATGGAACGTGGCAAAATGCTGTAATCATCTTGTTCATAATGACGTTTTGCCAATTCAACGATCAATTGTCCCGCACGTTCAAATAGTTTTTTACGGTTTGCATGGGTCGCGACAATCGAACCATTACCCGGCAAAGACAGACCTAGTGCTTCGGTTAAACAATTCATTGAGTTCGCAGTAAACATCCCTGAACATGAACCACAGGTTGGACAAGCCGAACGTTCAAAAGCCTGTACTTCTTCGTCTGTATAGCTGTCATCCGCAGCAACGACCATTGCGTCGACCAGATCAATCGCTTTTTCATTGCCACGAATCTTGACTTTACCTGCTTCCATCGGGCCACCAGACACAAAGACCACTGGAATATTCAGGCGCATTGAAGCCATTAACATGCCTGGGGTGATTTTGTCACAGTTTGAAATACACACCATGGCATCGGCGCAGTGTGCATTGACCATATATTCGACAGAATCTGCAATCAAATCACGCGAAGGCAATGAATACAGCATGCCATCATGCCCCATCGCGATACCATCATCGACCGCAATAGTATTAAATTCTTTTGCAACACCACCTGCTGCCTGAATCTGTTCAGCCACCAGTTGACCTAGATCTTTAAGATGTACGTGTCCCGGAACAAATTGAGTGAACGAGTTGACCACCGCGATAATCGGTTTACCAAAGTCTTCATCTTTCATTCCTGTTGCGCCCCATAAGCCACGCCCCCCAGCCATATTTCTTCCGTGCGTAGATGTTTTTGAACGATAATCAGGCATTTGCGTTTCCAACAAGTTGTGCTTGAGACAAATCTAAATGGGTCTCTGGCTAAATTAGGCTATTTCAGCAGATTCTTACATCATACTACAGCTTAGTGTTTAAGCGATGAGCAAAAATGACTTTCATTTTAAGGCACATTCGATGCACGCTGCTCATCACAAAACCATAAAATGGGGATAATAGGAGATTCAATATAAACTGATCTGTTTAAAATTGAATACAAAACTTTCATGAATAATTTTTTAATTTTGCATTACCTTTTGTTATTAATAAAAATAATGATGCTCAAACGCACCCAATATGCCATTTAAACCATTGTAATTACGCAAATAATCACTGGATTTTAGGCTTAAACGCGGTTTTGCCTTATAATAGCGATAAGTTTTTATGGAAGTGAATGTGTGAAAGTTATTTTTGCAGGAACACCTGAATTTGCCGCTACGGCTTTGGCTGCCTTAGTTCAAACAGAACATGAGATTGTTGCTGTTTACACTCAGCCAGATCGCAAAGCAGGTCGTGGTCAAAAACTCACACCTTCTCCAGTCAAGCAACTCGCGCTTGAACACCATTTAGCTGTTTATCAACCTTTACATTTTAAAGCATCGACAGGAGAAGGTCTGACAGCTCAGCAACAATTGGCTGAGTTGGGTGCAGATGTCATGGTCGTTGCAGCTTATGGTCTGATTTTGCCGCAAGCAGTTTTGGATACACCAAAGTATGGTTGCCTGAATATTCATGGTTCATTATTACCCCGTTGGAGAGGTGCAGCACCTATTCAACGTGCCATTGCCGAAGGTGATACTCAAACAGGTGTCACGATTATGCAAATGGCAGCAGGTCTAGATACAGGCGATATGCTCTACAAAACCTTTTATGATATTCAAGCCACGGATACATCTGCCAGTTTATATGAAAAATTGGCCACTCAAGGCGCAGAAGCCATTTGCAAAGTGCTAGAGTCAGAACAGAGCCTACAAAGTTATTTGCATACGCGTCAGGTTCAGGATGAGAGTCAAACGGTCTATGCGCACAAACTTACAAAACCTGAAGCACAGATTGACTGGTCGCTCGATGCGGTTCAGATAGACCGCAATATTCGAGCCTTTAATCCGTGGCCTGTCGCTTTTATTGTGCTTGATGAGAGCAATAACTTACGTGTCTGGAATTCCAGTATTTCTTCTTTCAGCAATGAAAATGCTCAAATCGGTGAGATTATTGCCATAGATAAAAATGGCGTACATGTCGCTTGTGCTACAGGTGCAGTCTGCTTGAGTTCATTACAATGGCCAGGTGGTAAAGCTTTAAATCCTGTACAAATTCTACAAACACAAAAACTTAATATTGGGCAAGTATTGGCATGAAACAATTTCCGCGTCCAAGTACCGAACTTAATTTACGTGCACAAGTCGTGATAACACTTTTACAGGTGCAACAAGGTCAATCTTTAGCGAGCTTATTACATCAGCAACTGAGTGAAATTCCAGAACGTGATCGCGCTTTGTTTCATGAACTGGTATTGGGAACCCTACGCCAATGGTATGCACTCAAAGCGATCACCTTACCTTTATTGACCAAACCTCTGAATAATGAAACAGTGGAAACCTGTTTGTACGTTGGGTTATATCAAGTATTGTGTACGCGCATCCCTGCCCATGCTGCCATTTCAGAAACAGTTACTGCCAGTAAACAACTCGGTTTTCATGCTTTAAGCGGTATTGTGAATGCCATTTTACGTCGTGCTACGCGGGAAACTGAAGAGTTTCAACAACATTTACAACAAGCGCATGGGCTTCCAAGCTGGCTGTATAAACGTTTGAGAAAAGACTGGCCGCTACAAGTCGATGACTTATGTCAGCAACTCAAACAAACCGCACCGCTCACATTAAGAATTAACCAGCGCCATATTGGGCGCGATGCTTATCTGGCTAAACTTCAGGCTGAACAAATTCAGGCACGTGCTTGCAACTGGTCAGAGGTGGGTATTGTCTTAGAGCAATCCGTTCAAATTACAGCATTGCCAGGTTTTGAACAGGGCTGGTTTTCGGTACAGGATGAACATGCACAGCTTTGTGCCACCCTGTTACCCGATTTAAACGATCAAGTCGTTTTGGATGCTTGCGCCGCACCAGGTGGTAAAACGGCACATATACTAGAAAAATTTAAACCACAGTCTTTGATTGCCTTAGATCAGGATTCGAAACGTTTACTTCGGGTCACTGAAAATTTACAGCGCTTACAACTGGATCAAAGCCATGTTGAGATCATTGCTGCGGATGCAACCACTTGGCAAGCCAATCAAGCATTGGATTGTATTGTTCTGGATGCACCTTGTTCTGCTACAGGCGTGATCCGTCGTCATCCTGACATTCGTTTATTGCGTCAATCTAGTGATATAGCCCAAACCATCGAACTGCAAAAACAGATTTTGCAGAATTTATGGCAACAGCTTAAAGTAGGCGGCACGTTGCTGTATATCACCTGTTCGATTTTAAAAGCTGAAAATGAACAGCAAATGGTTACGTTTTTTGCTGAACATGCCAATGCTGAAGAAATAAAAATCGAGGCAACTTGGGGAATTGAACAAATTCATGGTCGTCAGTTACTTCCAGTCACTGGACAGGGCGATGGCTTTTATTATTGTAAAATCAAAAAAGTCGCTTAATGCGACTTTTTTTATCACCACCCATGATGCTATTAAACAAACCTAAATAGCACCAGACTGAGCGCCAAAGCGGCCATACCAGAAACTAAACCGTACACCGTTTCATGTCCTTTGGAATAACGTTTAGCTGTAGGCAATAATTCATCCAGAGACAAATACACCATCACCCCTGCGATCAGACCAAATACAATGCCATAAACCATCGGCCCCAAAAAAGGCGCCAAGACAAAATACCCTAGCGCCGCTCCAAAAGGCTCAGCTAAACCAGACAATAAACTTGCCATAATCGCAATCGATTTTTTTTTCGTCGCGATATAAACAGGAACAGCAATTGCAATACCTTCAGGAATGTTATGAATCGCAATAGCAACCGCCAGAGGCGTACCCAATGTTGGGCTGTCTAAAGTCGCAAAAAAGGTCGCCAAACCTTCAGGGAAATTATGTGCTGTAATCGCCAATAAAGTGAGTAAAGCAGTACGACGAATTTGTGCCTGATCCAGTTGCAGATTTGCGCTCTTTTCAACCATGGTGTGCGGATTCGGTACAAATCGATCAAGTAATAAAACTAAAATCACACCCGCTAAAAATGCAAAAGTGGCATAAGCATATGCGACTTTATCTTGAAAAATTTCAGAAAAAGAATGCCATGATTTATTAAGAATCTCGGTCAGTGAGACATACACCATCGCCCCACCAGAAAATGCCAGACCAAAAGATAAAAGACGAAAGCTCGGTTGCTTAAAAAACAGGACAATCGCACCACCGACCAATGTTGCTAAACCCGCTAAAAAAGTGACTGCAAAAGCAATCCAGACATCTGGGCCAAACAATGACGACATTGTGATTGCTCCTAAAAAAAGAAAGTCATCATCATAAATGATAATGACTTTCATTTTCAATAAATCAATCTATTCCAATACTTAAAAATCAAAGCGTATGCTGATCTTTAACTTCATCTAGTACTTCGTCTAGTTCTTCAGGATGTTTGCTTAAATGCATAATCGAAAGAACCAGACCGCCCCATACAAACACCATAGAAATGATCATCATTATGATTGCGGAAGTATTCATATACTGCCTCCTAGCGATCTTTCATTTTGCTTAATACAATAGCCACAACAGCACAGAAAATAACGCTGCCCCAGCCAAATACACCCTGTAAACTCATACTATAAGTATCATAGCCATTTTTGATCAGATTAAAAACAGTCATGCTGAGGGTTGTTAATAGAATCAAAGAAGTAATCACGGTGAGGGTAAAATCCCAACCTTTACCTAATTGAATGGTCGAAATTGCATTGACATGGTCTCTTAATTGCACTAAAGCAGAGCGTTTAAACCATGCAACTGCAACAATCGAAATCAATGCCCCTCCAATAATGCCGATGTTATTGATAAAGTGATCCACAATATCCACCAGTTTAATGGCATTTACACTTGAGAATAAAAAGATCGAAACCAGAGCGCTGCCACCACCAATAATCGTGACCGCTTTTTTACGCCCCCATTTGAGTTTGTCTTGCAGGGCTGCAATAGGAACTTCAAAAATACTGACCAAAGAAGAAACCCCCGCCACAAAAAGTGAAGAGAAGAATAAAAGACCGAACAAATCAGCCCCAGCACCTAAACTTGAAATAATTTTTGGAAAGGCAATAAATGCAAGTCCAATACCGCCACTGACCACGTCCTTAACTTCTGTACCCGCAGCATGTGCCATAAATCCTAATGCAGCAAAAATCCCGATACCAGCCAGAATTTCAGTCGAAGCATTGGCAAAGCCAACAATTAAACCCGAACCTGTAAGGTTAGTTTTAGGTTTTAAATAAGACGCGTAGGTCACCATGATCCCAAAGCCAACCGACAAAGAGAAAAAAGTATGACCATAGGCAGCTAACCAGACTTTATAGTCCATCATCGCTGCCCAATTTGGGGTAAAAAATGCATTCAGTCCTTGTACTGCGCCTGGTAAACGCAAAGCCTGAACCACCAAGACTGTGAATAAAACGAACAGTAAAGGCATAAAAATCTTATTGGAGAGTTCTACACCTTTTTTCACTCCACCATAAAGAATGATTAAGGTTGCCGCCCAGATCCCGACAATTGGCCAAAAAAGATGTCCAACAAATCGAAAATCAAAAGTTTTTGCATCGGTCGTTTGTAAATATGTTTTAAAGAAGAACCCCTCTGGATCACTGCCCCACATTTGCCCGATGGAAAAATAAACATAACTGCCAGCCCAAGTCAGTACACTGGCATAATACAATCCGATAATGATACATACACAGACCTGCCACCAACCCAATGTTTCACCACCGCGAAATAGTTTACGATAAGCTTTAGGCGGTGAATTTCGGGCTTTATGTCCGACTGCATAATCTAAAAATAAAAGAGGCAATCCTGCGGTAATAAGTGCCAATAAATACGGAATTAAAAATGCTCCGCCACCATTCTCATAGGCCACATAAGGGAAACGCCAAATATTTCCCAAACCTACTGCGGAGCCAACGGCAGCTATAATAAAACCTGATCGTGAAGACCAGTTTTCACGAGTATCAGTCATAAATGATCATCCTTCGTCTTGATCTTGCTTGGATTAGTTATTGAACATTGCAAGATCAATACCATTTCATAAAATTTGTTTTGCTCTGGACTTTATCTCGCCTTGTGAGCCCTGCTAATGTCCATTCAGACAAAAAATTATTCCGTCTTCCTTAAAGATAGTCATATATTTTTTGTCTTTCTAATGGTTGAACAATACCTTCTTTTTTCCTGATTTTCTCTTATTTTGCTGTAAAAAAAGCATTATTGGGCTGTTTTAAACCTTATTTGTTTATTTTTTCTAAAAATTAAGTGGTTGAATGATCTTTTTGAAGATTTAATCTAACTAAACAGCACATTGCAAAAAACAAGAAAAGATAACTTAAGCTTTGTGTTTTCATCGCAATTGATCTGCCAATAAGTTCCACGTGGAACTTATGTCCCATCCCCTATTTATATTATTGAGTCAAGTGAACATCATTTATAGCAGCTTGGTCAGCAGACTTTTATGTACCTAAACCTCTTTCCAAAAGTAAAAATGCAGCACCAAGTTTTAAATTCAAATTCTCATTCAACATGTGTACCGTTTCTTTAACAGGACTTTATGTTGTAACGAGTGCCTGTGTGATAACAAACACTCGCATTTCGAATAACAGCTCGATTAGGGCTGCTTAATCACCAATAAACGCTCTTCTTGCATATCACGAATAGCTGAATGGATGCCTTCTCGTCCCAAACCAGAATCTTTAACACCACCATAAGGCATATTATCAACGCGGAACGTCGGAATATCATTGATAATCACACCTCCGACCTGTAAATGTTGCCATGCATACATCATGTTATTCAGGTTTTGGGTGTACACACCTGCTTGCAAACCAAAACGGCTGCCATTAATTTTGGCAATCCCTTGTTCAAAATTCTTATATTTCTCCAAGATCGCGACAGGACCAAAGGCTTCATCTCTATAAATTTCAAGTTTCTCATCGACATTTTCAAGTAATGTGGCTTCAAACATCACGCCATCTAACAAGCCACCTGCAAGAATCTTTGCGCCTTTTTTCTCAGCTTTATCGAGCCATTTTTTTAATCGAACCGCTTCTTTTTCCTTAATCATTGGCCCCACGATAGTGGTTGTCAGATCTGGATCTCCAGCTGTGAGTTTTTTGACTTTAGCCACTAATTTTTTCTTTAACTCCGTATAGAGATCAGCATGTACCAATATGCGTTGTACACTAATACATACTTGTCCAGATTGACCATATGCTCCTGCAATCAGCCTGTCTATCAATGCCTCTGTGATCTCTGTATCTGGTTCAATCATCACGGCTGCGTTGCCACCCAACTCTAGCGTGACCTTTTTACGCCCTGCGCGGGCTTTCATATCCCAACCGACCTGATCTGATCCTGTGAAACTGAGCATTTTAAAACGATCATCCGTCACCAAAATATCGGCAGCACTCCGTTCACACGGTAAAATTGACCAAGCACCTTTGGGTAAATCTGTTTCCGCTAAAATTTCAGCTATTTTGATAGCGCTGATTGGGGTCAAGCTTGCAGGTTTTAAAACAAACGGACATCCCGCTGCAATCGCAGGCGCAATTTTATGTGCGGTTAAGTTCAGTGGAAAATTAAATGGGCTGATCAGGGAAATCGCACCAATAGGTACATGACGCACCATCCCCTGATACGCTGCCGCAACAGGCGTGACAGCCAAGGGAATCACTCGACCAGTTTCCATTTGAGTAGTTGCATCCGCAGCTAATTGAAAGGTATTAATTAAACGTTCCACTTCGGCCGCTGCTGCATTGCGGGGCTTTCCCCCTTCTGCAATCAAGATTTCAATTAATACTTGTTTTTCTTCAGTGAAGCGTTTTACGCAGTGCAACAAAACTTTTTGTTTTTGATACGGCTTCAGAGCTGCCATCTCTGCTTCTGCTTTAACCGCGGCTACGGTCGCCTTTTCGATGATTTTGGCATCTGCCAGTGCAACCCGCGCATATAGATCATGATGAAACTTATGTTGAACCTCAAGCCATTGGCCTGTTTTTACGGGCTTACCTGCCACATAAAGTGGGTATTCAGCAGGTGTAGACATTTGTGTCGGCATAATTAATTCTCTCTTATTTAAATTTAGTCACTGTATTTCAAGATTTATTCTTATATCATGCGCTGAATCTGCCAAATAATCGGCTGTGATTCGGTAACAAATACCAATACAAAATATAGTTTTAGATATTTCAAGGATAGTTTTTCACAATGAAAATGCTTCAAAGTGCAATATGTGTCATGGGTTTAACATTGAGTGGTCTGGCACAGGCCGATTTTATTGGGGTCACAGGGGATATTAATTATTGGTCAGTAGATGGTGATGTAACTGAACATACCTCGGGTTCTTTATATTATGATGCTAACAGTGATCAACTTATTTTAGATCCTTACCTCAACAATTCAACTAAATATAACATTGATCGTAACGGTGCTTTTCAGGCTTCTTTGGCGATTGAGCATCCTGTACCCATGATTCCCAACGTAAAACTCAAATATACAAAATTGGATCTGGATGCGCAGGCAAATACGCTTTTTTTGGATCAAGCCAATGTTGACTTAGATCAAACTGATCTGATCTTATATTACGAAATTTTAGATAATTTCATCAGTGCTGATGTGGGTTTGGGTTTGCTTAAGTTAGATGGTCAAGTCAAACAATATCAGTTCAAATCGACGAATGATATTCTATATAAAACCAGTAAAGTCGATGGTTATAATCCGCTAGTGTATGCTCAAGTCGGTGGCAAACTTCCATTTACAGGTTTTCAAGCCAAAGTCGAAATGCTGTATAGCGATTATAATGAAGTCAAAATTACCGATTTTCAGGCAGAACTTCAATACAATATGATCCAGAATTTATTGGTTGATGTCGGTGCAAAAGTGGGCTACCGTATTTTAAATATTGACCTTGATGATGACAACGATAGTTTAAAAATGGAATTTAAAGGTCCTTATGTTGGTCTGGAAGCACATTTTTAATCTTTTTTTTATTTAAAATGCTCTTAAACTATAAGAGCATTTTCTAACACTCTTAGTTCCTATGAAAGTTTTCTACTGTCACAACTGCCACCATCAGGTTTTTTTTAACAATACGCATTGTGAAAACTGCCATGCGCTCTTGGGTTATGAAGTCGAAAACAAAACCATGGGGACATTCGAGCAGATCGACGAAGGTATTTGGAAAAGTCTGAATCCTAAAGACACATACAGCTTATATAAACCTTGTTATAACTATCAGCATCATCAAGTGTGTAACTGGATGATTCCAGTAGAGAGTGATCAAATTTATTGTGAGTCCTGTCGCCTAACTCATACCATTCCAGATTTATCCATACCGCAAAACACACTATATTGGCGCAGGCTGGAGCAGGCTAAACGTCGTTTCTTATATTTAACTCAACAGTTGAATATTTTTCCACGCCCCAAAAATAATGATGAAGATCGCTATGGCCTACGCTTTAACTTCCTCATGCCAAGCCCCGATCAACCTGTAATGACAGGACATCAATTGGGAACCATTACCCTCAATGCCAGTGAAGCCGATGTCGTTCATCGTGAAAAAACCCGTCTGGATATGCAGGAAAATTATCGAACGGTACTCGGCCATTTTCGTCATGAAAGTGGACATTACTACTTTGATATCATGACTCATCTTTATCCCGAGTGGTTAGATGAATTTCGACTCTATTTTGGTGATGAACGTGCCGATTATGCACAATCATTAGAGGAGTATTATCAAAAGGGTTCAGACGAACACTGGCAGGATTTATACATTAGCCGTTATGCAGGTGCGCATCCTTGGGAGGACTGGGCTGAAACATGGGCACATTATTTACACATAATGGATACCCTAGACACTGCGTACCACACAGGGATGACCATAGAAGCGAATCACCAGATTGATCCAGACATGCATTTTAAAGAATCACCAATCGGATCGCTAGATTTTGAACATACCCTGACCAACTGGTTTGCCTTGAGTTATGTCCTGAATGGTTTAAATAGAAGTATGGGCTTACAGGATGCTTATCCATTTACGCTATCCAATGCTGTATTGGATAAATTGAGATTTATTCATCGTACACTCATGAAAACCGCGTTAAAACCAGAAATTCGCCAAACGAATCATGAAGAATAGATGTAGGTCATTGCTTATAAAACACATCGATTTTATTACTCAAGTCTCTATCAATTTAGCTTAGATTTTATCTCTATGAAACCAGCATGTTTGTTTGCCGATAATAATAAAAATTATAGAATCTAAACATCTGATTAACTTGATAATAAGACTTTGAAAAACTGACCGAATGTCAGTTTTTATCTGCCGATTGCTTTGCATTTTTAATCAATACTATTTTTATGAATCAATTTTCATGTAAATAAATCCTACATAGTTATCTGATCTCAACAGATCAAGTATCAAACTACAACAGGAGAATCACTCAGAATTGGCTAGGCTAAATTCTATATTCCAATAAATAGGATCTAATCTCATGGCAGGCAAAGCATTATTTATTACTTCTAATACAGGTATTGAACATGATGAACTCATAAAGCCTTTCGAGTTTTTACAATCAAAAGGAATAGAAGCTATTCATGCGGCGATTGAACAAAGTGAAGTACAAACGGTAAAACATGATAAAACACTGGGTCCAACTTATACCCCACTAACAAGTTTAGATAAAATAGATCCCGCTGATTACGATATTTTGGTAATACCAGGCGGTACAGTCAACGCTGATCAATTACGTATCGATGAAAATGCAAAACAAATTATTCAATACTTTACAGATCACGCAAAACCCATTGCAGCCATTTGTCATGCGCCTTGGGTACTGATTAATGCAGAACGCATTAAAGATAAAAACTTAACTTCTTATCAAAGCATCCGCTTAGACCTTGAAAATGCAGGTGCGAACTGGGTGGATGAAACTGTACATCGATGTAACACGGGAGGCTGGGTATTGATTAGCTCACGTAATCCCGATGATATTCCATACTTTAACCAAGCTATTGTTCAGGAATTAACAACCAGTTAGTTTCTTTGATTTTCTATTTATTGCATCTATTTTATTTATAAAAAAAACACCCCCTCTGCATAAGCGGAGGGGGTATTTAGTATTTAAAAGCTGGCGATGACTTACTCTCACATGGCTAACGCCACACTACCATCAGCGCGAAGAGGTTTCACTTCTGAGTTCGGGAAGGGATCAGGTGGTTCACTCTTGCTATTGTCGCCAGCAAACTGTTGTGGTGCTTTGGGGTCTTAT
>NZ_JEZN01000035.1:0-16035 GCF_000581715.1 Acinetobacter sp. 479375
TGTTCTTTTCTTTCAGTGCATCTTGCTGCCTATCATCTTTATAATGAAAATCAAGGAGAGGAATTATTTCATCTGGACGAGTCAGTTTTTTAGCCTTTTCGTAAAGTTCATCAAACCAACTCTCTTCTAAATTCTTACTATAAACATAATTCGTTTTTAAATAAAATTTTTGGCGATCCATCCATTTAGTGCTCATCCATTGACATCGTTGCATCCATTCTTGAGCTTGAGTATCTTCGCTTAAACGTCCTTCTCTAAAACTTATCAAACGTTGAAAAGGTGTCAGAGTACTCTTCTCTATACTAAACTTCTTTTCTTGTCGGCCAGCCATCGTAACTGGCTGTGTTTGCTGATAAGAATTAAACCATTTCTGCTGCTGAGTATAACGATTTAGGTTTATGTAGTCTGTACTTGACTTCACTGGACTAAAACACTGTTCTAATACTTTTTTTGAAATGATACACGGCGAATTATAAATTCGATCGACTGCTAATAAATCCAAAACATGAAGGTAATTTGAAGCCGTTTGCTCAATACTGCTATGCCCCATCCAAGAGGCGAGCACCTGCCATTTATGTTGAATAATCTCTTCTTGAGCACGTGCTTTCATACCAAACAATAAATCCCTCATCTTTTTTGCTTTTACCCAAGGACAATCTGTGTAGGTCTTGATCATTTCTTTTGAACCGAGCAAAGTTATTGCTAGATAGTTAGCAGCACTGTGGCGTAATGTATGAAAACTAAAGCCATGATGCATACCTAATATTTGACTAAACAAATCTACTGTAATTTTGCTGATACATTGATCAGTTAATACACGATGATTCACACTAAAAAGTAGATCATCCTGCTGATTAACCAAATATTGCTCATAACGATGTTGTATGTAACGTTGTACTACTAAAAACTCATGTTCTGACAATGCAATTTTCAATGGTATTTGACGATTCGCACTTCGCGTTTTCAGACGGCGATATGAATTGTCTTGGATATGAAGCGTGATATTATTAAAAACTGTATTTTCTTTTTCTTTATAAAGTAGCTCTGGGCAAATAATATCTTGTATTTTAAGACAACGAACTTCATTTAATCGAAGTCCAGTTCTATAACTTAGTAAATACATCAGCTTTAAACAACTCAGATGATCGACCCACTCTGATGCCGTTGGCTCTTGACTTAAATTTTCTAGTTTTTCCAATAATTTGCCAAATAGCAAAGGACTCACTAGCCGTGCATTGCAAATTTGTAAATGCTTAAAACTTGAATTCTGTAACACCAATACCCCTGGAGCATCATAATTCTCTATACAGAATTGATGAAAATCTTTTAGGCGACCAAAACGGTATTCTGCGCTTTGGTGCATCTTACGAGAGGTTTTTCCTTTCACCGAATCTCGTTGAACTGCTTTTTCATCACGTTCACTGCTGTATTTCAATAGCTGCCGATATAAATCCTCATAGTCATCTATGGATTGTTGCTTTAAATCTAATTTATTGAGCCAAATCTCAAATATAAATTCTTTGCCAAACGATCCTAAGTAGCTTTCAATAGTTGATAATTGAAGCCCTCGTTTTTTTAAATGCATTAACCAGTGAATTAAGCGTAGTTGAGCATCAATTAAAGACTTTTCCTCCGTATTAGCATCAACTATCTTCTCCTCTAACACCCTTCTAGTTTCTTGCCAAAAACGTAGCGTGCGTTCTTCTTTATTCCTCTTTTTATCTAAACGCTCAACTTTTTGACCTTTACGTTTCTTTTGACCAAACAACATCAACTCATACGGAATCGTTTGTAATTTGCTTTGAGCAGTCGGAACTTCAGGAAGTAACTGCTCTTGTTCAAAATGAATAGGGCGATTATCTGGTTCTGTGACTTGATTGTAATCATTATTCCACAGCAATCTAAATTCGGATGGCCTTAAAGCAACAGTATTAATCTCTTGCTGAAGCACATTACTCAAAAATATATCTATGCTGAGGTTTGGATTAAATTCGAGTACCATTTGCACATCATTAAATGCACGAAATCCACGGCGTTTAATTTGATATTGCAGATCCCCAAGACTTTTTTTCCTGCCTATCTTACTCAAGCTTTCTAAAATACAATCTTCAACTGAATGTTGCAGACAAAATTCTTTCTGAGTAGCTTTCAACTTTTTTAAATATTGCAAAATGAACTGCGCATATGGGTTAAAAAAAACATGTTTCCATTGGTACAACTTTCCCTGTTCTACATCGTTGCCATATTGAGAGTTTTCAACACGATAATGTAGTAACAATGGATTAGTGATTTTTTTGTAGTCCGAATGGTATAACCGAAAACAATTCAGATCTGTACCAAGCTCAATGGCCTCCTGCAATTGCTTCTGAATAGCAATCAAATGCTGTTCATCTGCACAGCCTGAAATATATATAAAACTTAAGCATAAATTTCCCCATAAGTACTTTGGTTCATTCCAATATTCAAATGAATCTTGCCAATACTGCCTTAATTCCTTAAGTACATGGATATGTAGATGCCCCTGTTCTAACCGTGACTCTGTACTCTCAATTTTTCTAGGCAGTACGATCCGTTTAGTATGTGGATTTAGCTTAATTCTGTATGATTTTTTATCTACATTCTGGTTGAATTGCTTCCTTCTTTTATTAAATTCATCTTCAGTAAATTGCATCAGTTTTGATTGTTCGTCTCGGCTCAACTTTTGACTCAAACAATCAACACTATCTTTAATGTCATGCCATTTTTCAGCGATCTGCTGATCAAGTTTTTGCTGCATTTCTTTCGTCAATACTTCAGGTGGAGAAGGCTGTCTATCTAGCGACTTTTTCACCATTTTATGAATATCAACAAATAGATCATCTAGTTGTGGTTTTATTAGTTCTTTGATTTTTTGCATACAACTATTTTCGCTCTAAGTGTTTAATCGATAAAGATTTGACATTATCTTGCAATTGCTGGCGGGCTTGCTGTACATAGACATTCGGGATAAGTGAAGAATGCGGATGAAAAGCCTCTCGGTCACGTTGGTCATGACCATACAGGGCCTGAATTAAGTGAAAAGCTAATGCTGGTTTACCCTCTTGCTGCTCATGCATCAAAAAGTTCATGTCAAAATGACGTAACCAATTCGAATACATATTCTTTGGAAAGACTCCTTGCATATATGAATTCACCCATTTTCTCGATAAAGGGATTAACTTAATTTTCCTGCTCTGCCATTCTTTGACAGTTATCGGCAAGATATCTTTACTAAAAATGACCTTACCAAAAAGATCATTTACAGTTATCTTCTTCTTTGCAAAGACTTGTCTAAAAAATGAACCGTACGCTTCAATAATTTGTTCTAAAAAGGCAGTGTAATTTTGCAGTGTTTTTATGAAAAAATCAGATAAAGGGATAAAACGACCATCTTTTCTTGCTTTACTATTTTTTTTATCATTCACATATAAAAGCTTGAGCTCAACACAATAATCATCCAAATTCCCCAACAGGTTTTTTTTAGGCCGACTTGCCAAACTCAACAAACTGATATGCCACATCCAACACGCATATGCATTAAGTTGATTAATAATGTGCTTATCTTCTTGGATGTTTTCGTGACAATGTCTATGTAAAATATGGAATTGCTCTTTCACAAAATTGGGTTCAAGTGCCAGTTGGCTCCCTATCCTTCCTATAGATAATGCAGATTGCACTTTGAATTGTTGTTGCAATATTTTTAGTTCAGCCGTGTCTTCAGTAAAATGTGTGGAATGTGGTGTAAGTGCTTTTTCTAAAAAGGCTAGATATGTGCTACTGAGTTGATTTTTCGGTAGCCCGCCATAATAGATACCAGGCATGTGATGCTGACTATCCCGCCCAGCAATTACATGAGCAAGATATTCATTATATGTTTCATAATATATATGAAAATATAATTGAGCCTGCAGTTTTTCTACAGTGATCGAACCTACAAACCGATTATCAAGCCAATTCTTAAGTTTCGTATTAATGTGTGTTGATGAAATTAGTGGATTCGATGCTTGTTCTATATAGTCAAACCAAGCAGAAGGTAAATGTAGTTGATGTGTCATCACTTCATTCCACCGCACATGATTTAAGCTCTTAATCTTCTGCTCTGTAATTTTAAGATTTAATTTGAGTAAATATTCGCGACGTCTACTTGAACCATTCTGGATCAAAATTCCATCTTGAATAAGCTCGTTAAAATCCATCAGTGCGACGGGTGATAATCCCGTCAAAAGTGACAATAAACATGCTGCAGCGATTGCAGCATCCCTCCAGTGCCCGGATAACTCGGTTCTCAACACATAAACAATTTGCTTCAGTATATCTGGCGCCAAATAATGTGGATTTGTAACAAAAGGAGCATGACGGCGCTGGCGATGCCGCATTAGATGCGTCGCATTATCGCTGAGTATATAATTTAAATTTTTAGACTTTTCATCTTCTGAATAAAACTCCATTTCAGGATCTAATAGATCAACTTCACCCTCTTCATCTTTGTGAAGAGCGGCATCATAAATACTGATCTTTGCGTTATGTCCAATATCTACTTGCTTACCCGTTTTAATTTCACGAAATTTTTTGAGTTCATTTTTCGTCGGCCATTGCAAAACTTTACTTTTTTTTGACTTACGCTGACGATGAACAACACGACGATCATCAAGTCTTTTAAAAATTATTAATAGAGCCGATAAATACTCTATGGCTTGTACTTGTTTGAAATCTTTAATATTAAAAAGTTGATTACGATCCTCCTTTTTCAAGTTACGTTCGTACATGACATAGCGATTTAGTAGCTCACTGCATTCTTGAAATAATTCAGCATGATTAGAATCCAGAACATATCGTGATACATAGCGAAAGAGATCACAAACATGTTTTTGCTTATTCTCAGCTTTATCAATTTTTGCAAATTCTTGATACTGCCGATATGTTAAAAAACTCGCTTGTAGAATCAAATAACGTTCAGACGACAGCTCTTGAGTATTACTAGTAGTCGGGCATGCAAAATAACTTAAAGAAGCTAGATAATAATATTTACCTAATTGTCTAGAACTAGATATATAGCCATATATCTGTTGTGCTTCCTTATTTAGAGCATGGGCTTTTTCACGTAAATCATCTGATAGATCGACAAATTGTGTATTCACAACATGATTGCGTAATAAACAATAATCTTTTTGGAATTTTTCTGCTAAATCTAAGAATTGCTCTTCTGTTTCAATCTTTGGCATATTCGCTTTCGCTTAATTTTTTATCAAATTGCATTGGTTAAATTCATTACGATCTGAACAATTTGGTAAAAGTTGATCTTTTATTGAACTCTTTGTCAGCTTAAAAAATCTAGCAAAAAATTTAGCATCCAGCTCTTTCTGAGCTTTTCTCTCAAAGCACAAGTGTTGCTGTGATTTTTCGATAAAATCATCAAGATTATGTATCAACTGTAAGATTGCAACATAATTAGAATGTACACGTAAGCATGGCTCCGTTTGCATTAATAGCAATATTTTTTGCCAAATTTTCACATAGATTATTTTGAACTTTGCTTGTACTACTACTTTCTGGCTCTGTTTAATCTTTTTGATTTTCAGTAGTTCTGAGTTAATTTTTACTATCTTAAATTGAACATTTTGTCGCTCAAAGCAAAAGGGCATGATAAATTGCCCCATAAATATCTCTATATTTTTTACTAAATAGTCAAATTTTAACATTTTTATCGATATAAAAAATGAGCATATCTTTGTATATTAAAATTCATTTAATTTATCAACTAAATTTTCTCAAAATTACAATTATCAACAAATACATATGGTTTACTTATCATGGGTGGTCTAAATTTTAAAAATTCTTCCACTTTTTTTTAGTTTTCTGTTATTACATGAAACAATACCGTTGTATTACATTTTGAAATGCTGTGTATGCAGCATTGATCAAAAAGATTCTCTGCTATACTTACTTCACGTGTAGCATCAATGGAGTTTCGAAATGCTCAGAACCACTGAACAGAAAAAAAAATATATTCAAGCGACACGTGCGCAAAACTATCAAGCCAGCCTAAAGCTTGAAGGCATTACAACGACAGCTCAAACAACTCAACAAAGTAAAGCTGAAATCTTGCAAAAATATAAGAAGTATTCGCAACCCGAAACTTAGTCAGGTGCATGTATGGATAAATATGGGGAAATGGGTGACAGCCTGTATTGTTACCCTGGCACAAATATCCTAAAGAACAAACTCAATATTCATGATGAACAAATTTTAGAACAAGCTGAACTAGAACTGTCTGGATTGGCAAGTAACTTAATTGAATATGCTGAACCACCTTACGACTTACAATACTTAAAATCAATTCATGCGCAGCTCTTTGGCGACTTATACGACTGGGCAGGAAAGTTAAGACAAATCGATATTTCCAAAGGTGACACCCGTTTTTGTAATTTTTCCCGTATTGAAATTGAAACCAATAAACTACTCAAACCGCTTCAAGAAAAAAAATACTTTCAAGGCTTAGCACCACAACAACTGATTCCTCAACTTGCCGACTTGTATTGTGAGCTTAATGTCATACACCCATTCCGTGAAGGTAATGGACGTACACAACGGATTTTCTTTGAGCATCTGATTGCTCATTGTGGTTATGGTATTGATTGGTCTCGCATTGACTCTCAACAACAATGGATTCAAGCCAATATTGAAGGTTTTTATGGTAATTTAAATCCATTAATTAAGATTTTTGAAATATGCTTTATTCAAAATACCTAAAATTTAAGTAGTCGAAGCCCACAATCCTTAATGAGCCATCATCTTTGCTTCAATCCACTGATTAATTTCCCAAATAAACCAACAATCACGATTCTTAGAAATCTTAATACTCTTCGGGTAATTTAGGATCGTAATATTCAGATTACTTATCCAGAATTGAATAGATCGTTAACTTAGATAGACTTTTAAGCAATGTAACTTGCCGCATGTTTATCAACATATGTCTCAAAAAAGTCTGCCCATACATAGATTTATGGCGTTTAGTGCTTAAATTTCAGATTAATCTTCGTCTGATGACCTGAATGGATGTTACAGATTACATGCAGGTGAATTACTCTGTGGCTGTATCATGGCTTTTGTGCAATCCAATCCATTTGATCCGAATGTTCTCTTTTGCAATAAAGCAGCCTCTTCTGCTTTTCCTGAACCAACGAACTATGTCATTGATTTGATTCAACCGACAACAGTGATGCTGAATCAAATCTCCAAAGAAGGGATTAAATGCAAGAAATGTGGTAAGAAAAAGATAGGGGATGGAAGTTATTATCCGTCTAATTGGAACCAGCCCATGAGTCGAGATCAGTTGAGTAAGAATCATTTTAAATGAATAAGAGAAGGATGGCTTACCTCACTTCTCCGAATAACAATGCTATGCTTTTCAACCAAGGTTATAAATTGGCAACTACATTTCATACTTCTTCATGCTGGTCCTATAGCCTGTAGACAATTACTACATCATTTGCATTCAATGCTCAATACAGCCTGTCAGCAGAACCGCAGCGATACTTTTTTTCGTGCATACATGTAGTGTTTAAATCCATTCATTTTTCAATGATCCTCTGCCGTTTATCACATTTATGGTCGATCTTTAACCTTGTGAAAAATGCACATACCGATCCCTTCAAACTGTCAAATTTATGTATGCATGACATTTAAAGAAAATTATCTGATCAATTTTTTTAGGTAAAATTCATCAAGAAAAAGTTATTATTATTCATAACATCACCAATAACCACATAAAAACAATAATTTAATAAATTATTCTTCCAATTTTTTTATATTTAGTGTTATTACCTCTAAATCCATGTTTACCACCTTCTATTACATAAGTAATTTAGAAGTATCCACGATATAAATTGCTTGCCCTCACACCTCTCCCCTCTCACGCCCAAAAAATTTATACTGAAAGGCAGATTAAGCCCGTTCGAGTTACATATAGCCGCATGCTATATTGAAAGCATTAAGAAAATATCCTCAATATTTATAGGATTTTTAAAGTATGAACTAATTTTCGAAGAACCCTTTCTAAGTAATGTGACCTATTAGGAAAAATGAAAATACTGAAATCTCCGTATCAACAATCAGTCAAAGTACATCCTGATGATTTTCTGTAACCGATACCCAAGGACTATACCTACCCTTCTGATGTGCTGTGCAACAAAGCCCTCCTTAGCCACACTATAGCTATAGATTAATTCCATTATTTTGTGATTTAATTAAATTATTCATTCTTAAGACCCAATTTAATGGATTTATATTTCACTAAACCAGAAGAAGTTGTGACTCTTTTAGGTGAGCGTTTACGTAAGCAACGACTCTTTCTGGAGATGTCTCAAGCTGAGGTAGCAGCACGCGCTGGTGTCGGCGTGAATACAGTTTCGAATCTTGAAGCGGGACGAAATGTATCTGTTGAAAATTTAGTCCGTATTGCAATGGTCTTGGGTCGATTAAACGAACTTCAGGAACTATTTAAACCTCAGCTTAACAGTGTGAATGACATTCTTCGCTATGAGAGTCAAAGTAAGCGCCACCGTATTAAGAGGAAGGGATAATGCTCAATAGACTTAATGTTTATTACAACGGTTGGGGCGAATCATGGTTATGGGGAACGCTGATTAGTTCAACAGCCACGACAGGTAGACCCACCATTGCTTTTGAATATAGTCCAGAAGCAATACAGCAAGGTGTTGAGCTCTCTTCTTACTTGCTGCCTTTAAAAGGTCTACCATTCAGACAAGGTTTTCCTACTCATCAAATGGGACTCCCAGGTCCAGTCTATGACGCTTTACCAGATGGTTGGGGCATGATGTTGATGGATCGATATTTCAAAAAAATTGGCTTAAATTCAGCACGAATTGGACCTTTGGAGCGTCTGACCTATATTAGTAGTCACGCAATGGGTGCCCTCTCCTTTGAACCTTGTGTTGCTGA
The DNA here is from genome assembly GCF_000581715.1 of Acinetobacter sp. 479375. Classification (NCBI taxonomy): domain Bacteria; kingdom Pseudomonadati; phylum Pseudomonadota; class Gammaproteobacteria; order Moraxellales; family Moraxellaceae; genus Acinetobacter; species Acinetobacter sp. 479375. The sequence continues at coordinate 8,980 of NZ_JEZN01000035.1, forward strand.
CATGCAAACCTCAGAAAATATCCCTTTACAACAACTGGCCCAGGAAGTTCAAGAAGTACTCAAAGGTGAAGGTGGTGAATTTCTACAGCATTTATTGGTCATGGGTGGCTCCCCTCAAGGTGCCAGACCAAAAGCGTTGGTTTACCGAGATCCTGTCAATTTAGAGTTTTCGACTCAAGATTCTGATCAACATGAAGCCTGGCTGATTAAGTTTCCTGCTCAGCAAGAGCATCCTGAAGTCTGCGCCATTGAAGCCGTCTATGCAGAATGTTTGCGACTTTGTGCAATTGAGACTCCAGATACCCATTTCTTTAATTTGCCCAATGGTTTAACGGCTTTTGCTTCTAAACGATTCGATCGTCAAAATGGTATGCGGATTCCAATGCAGAGTTTGGCTGCATATACAGGAGCAGACTATAAAGTTCCAGGTAGCCTAGACTATCGCAATTTTCTCCGGGCAACCTTGATGTGTACGCAAGATGTACGAGAAAGATTGCATGCTTTTAAACGTGCTGTGTTTAATGTGCTTTTCAATAATCGGGATGACCATACTAAGAACTTTTCATTTCTCATGGAGAAAAATGGTCAATGGAAATTGGCTCCAGCCTATGATGTGACCTTCTGCGAGGGTCCAGGTGGTTATCATCAAATGGACATTATGGGAGAAGCGCTCAATATTTCCCGAAATGACATACATAAACTCGGTACTTCAGAAGCTAATCTGACTACTCTAGAAGTCGATGAGATCATCTTGACCATGCGTGAAATTGCACTTCAATTTAGTCAAATTGCGCAGCGCCTGTATCCCCATCAAATTCGAGAATCTACCCTACAGATGATTCAATCACGGATTCAACAGAATATTGATTTTTTAACTGAAACCTAAGCGTAAATATAAACTAAGCGCCAACCATCAACTGCAAATAGACTTTGATATAGTTAGTCGCTACATAATCTGTAGAACCTGTGAATTAGCTCTCTTTATAATCACGAATATTAGATGGATCACCGCCAAGATATATTCTGCAAACGTGAAATCACTACATCCAGATCGAAAATCACTAAGAAAAAACTGTCACCAAAAAAAGGTCTGCACTATGGATAGATGCAGACCAAACTCTGGATAACTACCAGCACGAGAAATATGTCGCAATTTTGCATAGACATGAATTTGATAAAATCAGCCCAGAAAGCCAGAAATTCATAAAAACTATTTCATCAATCCCCTATAACTTAATCACGTTCATGGTCGATCTTAAATCTTGTGAAAAGTACTCATGCTGACCTAGCCAAACTGTAAAACTCATGTATTCATAGCCTTTAAATGAATCTTTCAATCGGTATATTTAAGGTAAAAACTAGTAATCAGAAGTTATTATCACCCCCATATAAAACAAGGATCAACTTAAAAACAATAACTTAGTAAATTATTCTTCCATTTTTTTTATATTTAGTGTTATAGTTTTTAACCAAACCTAGTACACTGGTTTCCTGACCTTGTACATATTTTCCAGTACGCTTGGCATAGCCATTTAAAATTAGAGTGTGATCATGATCTGCAGTTATCACAATCAAGGTATTTTTTAATTCAGGGTCACTTTGTCGAAGTTTTTTAATGGTTGCATCCAAAGCCTCGTTTAGGGCAATTGTATCCTGTAATGCACGCTTAGCATTGGTGTCATGTAAAGCATGGTCTATACGTCCCCCTTCAACCATCAGGAAAAAACCATTTTTATTTTGGGTTAGAATGTCCAAAGCGGCCAACGTCATTTGCTTTAAGCTAGGTTCAGGCAAGTTTTTTTTGGTTCGATCTAAGTCATAATTTAAATGGCTAGTATTAAACAAACCCAATAATTTTTCATTCTTTCCTAACTTCATCTGGGAGAGTTGAGTTTGATCATAGACCACTCGATAGCCTGCTTGTTGCATTTCTGCGATCAAATTCCGTTGGTCTATCCGTTCTCCCCCTTGATCTTTCGGCAGAAATTGACGCTTACCCCCGCCTAGAATCACATCAACCCCATCTTTTAATTTGACGTTATAACGCTGATAGGTATCACCTTGCGAACTTGGTACTAATTGGGATGCTATGTCATTTTCAGCATCACGATGACAAATATGGGCATAAGTCGATGCTGGTGTAGCATGCGTAATGCGAGTTGTTGTGACTACCCCTGTACCCCAACCTCGTGCTTTGGCCAATTCAAGTAAAGTTTGAGTGTCTTGCTTATTCTGGTTCTGAGGATTGGTTCCACATTGATGATTTCCGGCCTGATTTGGTTCTACTGCAATTGTTCCAGTCTGCATGGATATCACTTCATTTTTCATTTTTACACCTGTCATATAGGCACCCATCGATGGTGCGCTATCTGTAACCTGTGCATCTTCTGAGAAAGTACGAACAAATGCTGACTCTGGCAGTTGATCTATCGGCAGTTGGCCATCTTCACCAACAGCATAAATTCGTGCAGCTGTCAGTGTCGTGATACCCATTCCATCTCCCAAGAAAAAAACCACACGGTGGGGCTGTTTTAGTGGTTGTACTGAAGCAGAAGATGATTGAACTAAAGCAGGACTTTGGCAGCCCGTCAAAATAACTGTGCCCAAACTACAGCATGCCAAACTTATTGATTTTTTATTAAATTTTTTCTTATGCCAAAGCATTGCATCGCCTCATCTTAGGATGGTCGAAAAATACGCTTTAAATATTCAATTTACATGACAAATTTATGAAAATATTATTATGACTAATTAGGGTCTGTTGACATTTACTGTGGCTTTGTTGCACAAAGATTTTAAAAGTAGAACTCCCCTAAGCTTCTCAAACTTAAGTGACAACTTGGGTGTGAGGTCTGCCTAAATCCGTAAATTTATTTAATACTGCCACACGAGCATGAATCTCATTCACTTGGCTCTGAAAGTTTCTCGCACTGAGTTTATATGCGGACCAATTCGTTGTACGGTAGATTTTAGTTGCTGGCTTCTTCATTCGGAAATTATATTGCTGAATCAGACCTTACAAACAGCTTTGTGCAACAAAGCCGTCTTTAAGTACTTTTTTTAAAGGAAAAATCATCGACTTAAATCTATATTTCCAACAGTGCCACTTTTATCGCTTTAGCACCTCAACTTATTTAAGTGGCGTAACTTACATAACTTATGCATCCCATTTAAGTGACCTCAGTTATAGTATTCCGTGTCAGGAATTTGTCCACTTATTCCAATGATGATGAGAACTGCAGCATTGACTTAGATCGCCAGTGCTCAGTACTGGCCATCATGTAGCTTTTATCGCTTTAGCGCCTTAACTTATTTAAGTGGCGTAACTTGCATAACTTATGCATCCTATTTAAGTGATGTAAGTTATAGTATTCCGTGTCAGGAATCTGTCTACTTATCAGCGTCCGCGGAACTGCAGGATTTCTGGCTTTGTTGTTCGCAACGAGGGCTAATTCTGGAGTTCCGTATAAGGCATAATCAATAACGACATCTCGGCTGATAATCAGCGCAGTAACTTTAGCCAATCTCGCTGCAATTTCCATGTCAGGAATTTGTCCACTTATTCCAATGATGATGAGAACTGCAGCATTGACTTAGATCGCCAGTGCTCAGTACTGGCCATCATGTAGCTTTTATCGCTTTAGCGCCTTAACTTATTTAAGTGGCGTAACTTACACAACTTATGCATCCTATTTAAGTGATGTAAGTTATAGTATTCCGTGTCAGGAATCTGTCCACTTATTCCAATGATGATGAGAACTGCAGCAATAAATTATAAAGGCAGGATAGGTGGTTACTTAACCAGCATAAGTTATGTAACTTATGCTAATTCATATTAAAATCACATGAAAGCAATCTTAATTAAAAACTTAGTATGAGAGGGCGTGGTCTTTTGTTTAAAGTGACAATTAACTAAAGGGTTACTTCTTGTATTTAGGAGCATAACCAACTTCTAACAAATAAGAAAAATACTTTCTAACATTATCGCTATCAAGAAGATCACTTGATATCCTTTCCTGAAAGTCTTCTAGAGTCTCTCCACGATGTGCGAAATCATTACCAAATTTTGGATAGTTAGTAATATCACATAGCTTTTTAGCAAAGAATATACATTGCTTAGCTGTCAATTTATAAGTTGGCTCTAAAGGAGCACTTGTACTCGTTTTATTTTGTTCTTTTTCTTCAAACATGAAATGTAATTCTGAAATATTTCTTCCCTCCTTTTTTTGTATATAAGAAACAGTAATATCCGTAAATTTGTTAATTTGATTTAAAGCTACGGTAAGAACCCTTTTTTTAAAGTCTCCCATCTTTTTATATTCATCTTCTATCAATCCGAGTTTTGATCTAAGCTCATCTATAGAAATATATAACTTACCAGTTGATCTCCAACGTATGAGTAACTCATACAGGCGAATAGCATAAATGCTTGTAAGTGGTGAGATTTGTTTAAGTTCATATCTTGTGAACTTTTCTTCAAGTTTTACAAATAAGGGGATAATATCTGGTGCAAAAATTAGTTGGACGCATCCCTCTTCCTTAACATAACCAACTTTTGAAACCCACCTACTTTTGTATATTCCTATTTTTCCAGTTATAGGATCTACTGCTTTATAATTCAAATGCCGTTCAAAAAGATTATCACATGCAGATTGTAACGCTTCATAAGATGCTTGACGTCCTAAATTAAACTGTTTCATGTATTCAGAAGCATGAATCGTAAGTATAGTATCAGAAGTAAGTTCTTTCTCAATTTCTCGAGCAGCAATGATCGCAATTAATATTAGCCTTTGCTCAGATAGATTTAGTGAATACGATGCTTCAACCAAATTATTATCTTTATATACTATGTTACTCATAGGGAGATATATTAAGGAAAATGTTATAAATAGATATATTGACAATACTACTTAACGTCCACAAATGAAAGTATTTTTAATAAAAGAATTTGTCAACTTATGCACAGAATTTGTCAACTTAGAAACAGGAAAAAGTCAACTTATTGGTAGGAATATGTCAACTCAGAAACAGGAAAAAGTCAACTTATTGGTAGGAATTTGTCAACATATACTTCCTGTATCCCTTTGCTAGTCAAGCTTTGAGCAGAGATATAAATAATAAATTTAAATAAATATATATAAATTCAAAAAGACCATTCTTTTGTGGATAACTTTTTTTTTAATTTTTTTTTTCATGATAGTTGATTACTTCATAAATCACCGTTAAATTATACACAAACAAACTTACGTAACTTACATAAATTATGATTATCTTAGTTGGTGGTGAAAAAGGCGGTGCTGGTAAAAGCTGTTTAGCTCAAAATCTTGCAGTTTACTTACAACAAAGTCAAAGAGACGTCCTCTTATTAGATGCTGACCCTCAAGGAACAACAACAGATTGGGTCAAAGAAAGAGATGAAAACGATGAATTAAATAATATTCCATCAGTACAAGCATCAGGGAATATACGTTCAGTTTTAAAAGATTTAGATAAAAGATACCAAGATATTATCATTGATGCAGGTGGACAGGATTCTGAAGCATTACGTTCAGCAATGACTATAGCTACACATATGTTATTGCCGTTTAGACCCAAACGAAGAGATCTAAAAACTTTAGATCATATGGAACAAGTTTTAAAATTAGCAAAGACAGTAAATCCAAATCTGAAAGCTAGAGCAATTATTACTCAGTGTCCAACTCTTCCTTCTCAAGTTCAAAGAATTTTAGATGCAAAAGAGGCATGCAAATCATTTGGTATTGATGCATTGAATTCAATCACAACAAATCGAAATGTTTATGATGATGCAGATGAAAATGGGCTTTCGGTTTTTGAAGTAAATAGTGATCCTAAAGCGAAAGCTGAAATTGAAAGTATTGCAAGAGAGTTTTTAGGAGTATAACTATGGCTGGTTTAACTGGGCTAAACAAAAAACCTGAACCTACTGAACAAGATAAAATGTTAGATGCATTTATATCTGGTGCAGAAAAGAGGGTAAAGGCTTTAGAATCAAGTGAAAAAAAATTTATTCGTTACACTTTTTCTCTCAATGAAGATATTAGTAAACTAATTGATGAGCTGGTTGTAAAAGGGCAAAATGCAAGAATAAATCGTTCAAGTATTGTTCGAGCAGCTATAGAAAATTTATCGACATATAGTGCAGATGAATTAAAAGAAATATTAAATAAATAAATTAAAAATATCCCACTTTTTTAAGGGGGATATTTTTTATCCAAGTTAAATTTACTGTAAGTCCCCGGTGAACCCTATAGATATTTTTAAATTCAGCTCAGGCTCTAGCAGTGTGGTGGTAATTTATCTATTTGAGTTATTTTATATGAAGGCGTCCTTTTCTGCACAGACACGGATCTAGGCTATTCAGCTTGGCTGACTGAATTGATGTCATGATGTTTGATGCACATTGTCAAATTCTTTATCAAGCGAAACTCTGAATCAATGCTTGTAATTGTTTCACTATGATGAGTTTGAGTCCAGTGAAATGTTGCTTGTTCCAACCGTAGAGCTTTGAATACCCAGTCCATCATGTATCAACACTTTCATACAATGACCACGCTTATTCCAAAACAAGATAACCTCAATGTTGCGATTTGACATGGTCAAAGGCTTTTAGGACATGAGAAAGAGCAGTATAAGTAACTGCTCGCATATCCATGGGCTGAGTAGAAAGCCAGATTTCATCAATGTGAATCTTATTGTGAGCACCTTGGGGAATTCTGCCAAAGCGATTGCTCCTGATACCTTCCGTTTCAGCCCAATCGCTATGTTCGCATCAGGCGTCGTTATTGATTATGCCTTATACGGAACTCCAGAATTAGCCCTCGTTGCGAACAACAAAGCAGAAATCCTGCAGTTCCGCGGACGCTGATAAGTAGACAGATTCCTGACACGGAATACTATAACTTACATCACTTAAATAGGATGCATAAGTTATGCAAGTTACGCCACTTAAATAAGTTAAGGCGCTAAAGCGATAAAAGCTACATGATGGCCAGTACTGAGCACTGGCGATCTAAGTCAATGCTGCAGTTCTCATCA
>NZ_JEZN01000036.1:0-13493 GCF_000581715.1 Acinetobacter sp. 479375
CCTTTCCATTTCGTTTAAGCAAACCAAACACAATCACTTTTCCAGCAGCACCTCTTCCCCGTTTTCCCTTGCGTGTGCCACCGAAATAACTTTCATCCAGTTCAATTTCACCATCAAACACTTCGAGGGCTTCCAGCCCTAAATGATAGGCGATTATCTTACGAGTTTTGGTATAAAAGAGAGCAGCAGAATTAGGGTGAATCCCTAGTAAATCTGCTGCTGATCTGGCTGTCACTTCAAGCACAAAAAACTCGAGTAGTTTAAGTTGTATTTTCTTGCTGAATTTACAATTGGTTAGCTTCATTTTCATAGATTAAAACAACGCTAATCTAGTACAGCCCCAAAAATAATTTCCAGTATTGTTTGCTTTTAATCACTTCCATGAGCGATAAGTGCCGTAAAACTATTCTAGTGAATAATTCAGTTAATCTCCCTGAATGTGTAACCGACTGCACCCTATGTTCCGTGACTTGCTCAGGATGTGTCTTCGCTTGTCTGAGTGAAGATGATATAAACATGATGCGTGAGTGCGTTACGCTGTATTGATTGTGCGGATATCTACAATCTGTGCGCTAAAGCGATACAAAGAAAATCAGCTTTGAGTCAGGAAATTTGTTTGATTTGTACCAAAGCCTGTAATTATTGTGCGGATGAATGTGGTCAATATAAAGCAAAGCATGGTCAGGACTGTGCAAAAGCGTGTCGGAAATATACTGAAGCCTGTAGAAAAATGGTTGCTTAAAATAGTGTTGGCGATATTTAGTTTTAAGCTTATAGAACAAACATTTTAAACCCTGATCTCTGATAATTATCTTGGGTTTATCTGCTATATTTTTTTAGATAAAATTTACTGACAAAAAAAGCACCCCGAAAGGTGCTTTCTTTATATCTTAGATAAGTATTTAAACCGCCGCAGCATCTGTGACTGGAATTTTACCAATCTTAGCTTGCCAGATTTTAGGTGCAATCGCGTGAATGGATGTACCATTAACATCAACAGCCACTGAAACAGGCATGTCTTCTACCACAAATTTGTAGATTGCTTCCATTCCCAAATCTGCAAATGCAACCACTTCAGCTTCACGCACCGCTTTAGACACCAGATAAGCTGCACCACCGACTGCCATGAGGTAAGTCGCTTTATTGTCCTTAATAGCTTCAATCGCCGTTGGGCCACGATCCGCTTTACCAATCATGCCGAACAGGCCAGTGTGTTCAAGTACTTTACGGGTGAACTTATCCATACGGGTTGCGGTTGTCGGACCAGCAGGGCCAACCACTTCATCGCCTACTGGATCAACTGGACCCACGTAATAGATAAATTTACCTTTAAGATCAACAGGTAATTCTTCGCCGTTGTCGATCATATCGACCATACGTTTATGTGCTGCATCACGACCTGTATACATGGTGCCACTGAGCAATAAGGTATCACCCGGCTGCCATGAGTTCATTTCTTCCTGAGTAATGGTATCTAAATTCACACGTTTAGATTTAGATGAATCCCATGTTACGGCAGGATAGTCTTCAAGTTTTGGTGCCTGAATATGAGCAACACCAGAACCATCCAGTTGGAAATGTGCATGACGAGTCGCCGCACAGTTTGGAATCATACCGACAGGTTTACCCGCAGCATGGCAAGGATAATCCTTGATTTTAATATCCAGTACTGTGGTTAAACCACCAAGACCTTGCGCGCCGATTCCGAGTGCATTGACTTTCTCAAAGATCTCGATACGAAGTTCTTCCATCTTGCTTTGAGGGCCGCGACGAAGCAATTCGTCCATGTTGATTTCTTCCATCAATGCTTCTTTGGCAAGCATCATCGCTTTTTCAGCAGTACCGCCAATCCCCATCCCGAGCATGCCCGGTGGACACCAGCCTGCACCCATGGTTGGAACAGTTTTCAGTACCCAATCCACAATCGAATCAGATGGATTTAACATCGCAAGTTTAGATTTATTTTCTGAACCGCCACCTTTGGCTGCAACAGTAATATCTACTTTATTACCCGGAACGAGTTTATAGTGGATCACCGCAGGGGTGTTGTCTTTGGTATTTTTACGACCAAAAGCAGGATCAGCTAAAACAGAAGCACGAAGTACATTAGAGTTCTCTAAATAACCCTGACGTACACCTTCATTAATGGCATCATCCAAGCTCATGCTAAGATCAAATTTAACGTCTAAACCCACTTCAAGGAAAACGTTGACGATCCCCGTATCCTGACAGATTGGGCGATGACCCTCTGCGCACATACGCGAGTTAATCAGGATCTGTGCAATCGCGTCTTTAGCAGCTTGGTTTTCTTCACGATCATAGGCACGACTCATGGCTTGAATAAAGTCTTGCGGGTGATAGTAAGAAATGAATTGAAGGGCATCCTTGACCGAAGTGATCAAGTCATCTTGTTTGATAATTGTGGTCATATCAAAAATCTCTTGAGCGGGCAGTTAGCTAGCGGCAAAGATTATATGACAAAATGACACTGCTGTGGGCGGTTTTGCCGAGATTTTGGTCGAAGGTCTAAGCTTTTAAAATCAGATTAAAATACCCATCAAAATGATGAAAAAAAAGTGAAAATAAATGAATAATGAGCGTTTAGCCCAAAAAATCATTCAAATTTATCAAAAATATGGACGCGACTGGACAGAGCTTCGCGGTGATTATCTCTATGAAAAAGTTTGGCTAGATCGTTTTTTGGCATTATTACCATCTAATGATGCAAGCGTATTGGATTTGGGTTGTGGTTCAGGTCAACCGATTGCAGCGTATTTCATAGAAAATGGCTGTCAGGTGACAGGGGTAGATCGCTCAGAGGTGATGTTGGAAATAGCGCGGGAATCTTTTCCTGAACAGACATGGATCAATGCCGATATGCGACATTTTCGTTTTGATCAACAGTTTGATGGCATTTTGGCATGGGATAGTTTTTTCCATCTCACTCCAGATGATCAACGTGAAATGTTTGCACAATTTTCAGCGCATGCAAAGCGCGGAGCCGCCCTGATGTTTACCAGTGGGCCGAGTCATGGTGAGGCGATTGGAGAGATGTTTGGAGAGCCTTTGTATCATGCCAGTTTGGATGCCGAAGAATACCGCGCATTATTGACTCAATATGGTTTTGATGTGGTTAAAATGGTTGCAGAAGATGCTGAATGCACAGGGCATACCGTTTGGCTGGTAAAAAAAATGAATCATATTCCATGATGAATTAATGACCTTGTAGGCAAATATTGCATCCATAAAAATATAGTTTTATCTACATTACAAAATGAAAAACTATGTCCTAAAAATAGTCATATTCTTTACAGGGTTGTCGGCATAAGATGAGAATGATTTCTATCACAAAGATCAAAAAGGAATAAAAATGACCAGTGAAGCCATTCGTGATCCAAAGCAAGATCATCTATTAACACCTCAAAATTCAGCTTTTATTTGTATCGATTATCAACCAGTACAAGTTAACTCGATTGCTTCGATGGATCGTCAACTTTTAATCAATAATATTGTCGGCAGTGCCAAAGCTGCGATTGTTTATGGCTTACCGATTATTCATTCAACGGTAAATGTCAAAACAGGTTTAAACAAACCACCGATTCCTCAGTTACGTAAAGTGTTGGCAGATTATCCAACTTATGACCGTACTTCTATTAACTCTTGGGAAGATGTCGAGTTTAAAGAAGCTGTCAAGGCTACGGGTCGTAAAAAACTGATTATGACTGCGCTTTGGACAGAAGCTTGTTTAACCTTTCCAGCACTCGATGCGCTACAGGAAGGCTACGAAGTCTATGTGGTTGCTGATGCAGTAGGTGGAACCTCATTGGCTGCTCACGCGGCTGCATTACGCCGTATTGAACAGGCGGGCGGTAAATTAATTAGTGTGGCACAATTATTCTGTGAATTACAACGTGACTGGCAGCGTAAAGAAACAGTGCCTGATTTTATCAAATTATTCATTGAAACTGGCGGTACAGCAGGTATCCAGTTCTCTTATGATGCCAGTGAATAAAGATCAATTAAACTAAATTCATAATTTGGTTTTCATAAAAAAAGTCCCTGATATTTCAAGGGACTTTTCTATGGAATTATCAATTAAGATACTTTAGTTGCTGCTTTTTACTTCAACCTGTTGCTCCGCCTGAATGGCGGTGAGTGCAATGGTAAACACAATATCATCGACCAACGCGCCGCGAGACAAATCATTCACAGGTTTATTCAAGCCTTGTAACATTGGGCCAACACTAACTACATTGGCAGAACGTTGAACTGCTTTATAAGTGGTATTGCCTGTATTCAAATCAGGGAAAATAAAGACATTGGCTCGACCTGCCACTTGGGAGTCTGGTGCTTTTTGACGGCCAACACTTTCGACCGAGGCTGCATCATATTGTAATGGGCCATCGATCAATAGATCTGGGCGACGCTGTTTGGCGATTTGAGTCGCTTCGACCACTTTCTCAACATCTGCACCTGTGCCAGAAGTGCCTGTTGAATAACTGATCATGGCAATACGTGGTTCAATCCCAAAGGCTTTCGCTGAGTCCGCAGACTGAATTGCGATTTCAGCCAATTGTTGTGCATCGGGATCAGGATTAATCGCGCAGTCACCGTACACATAGACTTCATCGGGTAACAGCATAAAGAAAATGGATGAAACCAGTGAATATTCGGGCGCAGTTTTAATCAACTGAAATGCAGGACGAACAGTGTTGGCTGTGGTGTGAATGGCACCTGAAACCAAACCATCGACTTGATCCAATGCCAGCATCATCGTGCCAAGAACCACTGTATCTTGAAGTTGCTCTTTGGCTTGTAATTCGTTTAGTTTGCCTTTGCGTAGTTCGACCATTGGTGTGACATATTGGTCTCGAATGGTATCTGGATCAATAATTTCCAGATCATCTGGAAGCTCAATGCCACGCGCTTTAGCGACATCGATTACAGATTCGGGTTTGGCTAGTAAGATACAATGCGCCAATCCACGTTCTTGGCAAATAGCCGCGGCTTGGACAGTACGAGGTTCATCACCTTCAGGGAGTACAATGCGTTTTTTGGCAGCAATCGATTTTTGCACTAATTCATGACGAAAGGCCGAAGGGGATAAGCGAGGTCTGAGGTTACCATTGACTTGGGTCTTGAGCCATTCGGTATCGATATGACTCGAAACGAAACGAGTGACTTGTTCGGCACGTTCGGTATCATCAACTGGAATTTCATTACCAAAATCTGCCAGACGTTGTGCGGTTTCCAGTGTGTTGAGTTGGGTATGTAAAATAGGTAAGCCGCGTTTAATCGCGTGTTGGCAAAAATCCAGAATTTGGGTGGCTGGCGCTGTGCGTTCGGTCAGCACCAGACCTGCCAAAGGAATTCCATTGCTGGTTGCCAGACTACTTGCCAAAAGGACATCTGTACGTTCGGAAGCACTGATAATCAATTCACCCGCGACAAATTTATTGAGTTCATATTCAATGCTTGAAGCAATTAAACTTGAATGCAAAATGCGTCGTTGCTTGGCTTCACCCAAATGAACCCACTCACCATCAATCACCGAAGCAATATCTAATGTACGTGGCACACTTAAGGTATTACTAAAAGGCACCATCCCGATAATCGGCAGTTCTTTGGTACCCAAATGACGATTGTATTTTTGTAGTTCCAGACTAAATTTTTCAATTTCAGCACTCAGGCGCAGCGAAGGGTCGATGGTGAGTGGAATTTGAGCTGATTCTTCAGGCAAACCTCGTGTACGCATAAAGAGTACGCCAGCGGTGCGATTTGAATTGACACCACCAAACTGACGTAAATGTGATTCGATTCTTTCCGCGGTTTTTCGTGGATTTTGAATATCTGCGGTACTAACCAAAATCACTTTGGCATCAAGTGCTTGTGCAAGCGCTGCATTGAGTTCACTGGCAAAATGATCTTGTCCGTTGGGCAGTAAACCTTCAACAATAATTACATCCTGCTGAGCCGCAATCGTACGATGCAGGCTAACGGCTTCTTCAAGTAAGTCATCCATTTCGCCTGCTGAAATATATTGCAGCAGCTTTTCGTGAGAAATTGACTGGACAGTATCACGTTGAAATAAATGATGAAAGAGAGATGTAGTGCGATCAAACTGATTCTGATTTTCCTGAGAAAATGGTTTTAAAAACCCAGCTTTAATGCCGTTGCAATCCAGCGCATACACCATCCCCAAACAGGCTGAGGTTAAACCAACGCCTTCAGCGGTTGGAATCATTAAAATTGTATTCATAATGACCTTAAATAAAATTATATTTTTAACATTTGTATTTGGCTTATTGAGAGGACTGATCTCTCAATAAGCTCTGCACGATTAGCCAATCACAACATCAAGCTTTTTTGCCTGTTGCACCACTTGCTCAGTTTCTTTGGCAATACGTCCTTCTTCATCTGTAGGAATCACCCAGATTTGTGGTCCTTGACCTACATCAATCCGGCCCTCTGTACCACGTTGTAGTGTATTGTTTTGATCTTTATCTAGTTTAAAACCAAAATGAGGTAGATATGTCATGGTTTTTTCACGGATATAGGCTGAATTTTCCCCAATCCCACCTGTAAAAATCAGACCATCGATTTTGGGTAAACCGCAGCTTAAACCAGCTAATGACTTGGCTAAACGGTAACTGAATACTTCAATGGCAAGTCTTGCATCTTCGTTGCCATTTTCTGAGGCTTCGATCAATGTGCGCATGTCATTAGATAAATTATCAGATAAACCTAACAACCCACTTTCTTTGTTGAGCATTTTATCAATCTTGTCGATATCCCAACCCAAGTTGTTGGCAATAAAACTATGAATACTTGGATCAACATCGCCACTACGGGTTCCCATCACAATACCTTCAAGCGGCGTTAATCCCATTGATGTATCAATACTTTCACCATTCCATACCGCACAGGTCGAGCTACCGTTGCCTAAATGTGCTGTTAACCAGCCGCCTTGTCGGAATTGTCCAGACAGTTCACTGGCGCGATCAGATACATACGCATGGCTTGTACCATGAAAGCCATAACGGCGGACATTGTGTTCCGTGTAAAAGAATTTCGGCAAGGCATAGCGATAAGCATGTTCGGGCATAGTTTGATGAAATGCGGTATCGAATACAGCCACTTGGGGTAATTCGGGAAATAAACGCATAGTGGCATCAATACCAACCAAATGTGCAGGGTTATGTAAGGGTGCTAATGGCGTTGCAGCAACAATACGTTCAATAATTTCTGGGGTGAGTAATTCCGCTTTGGTTAATGTACCACCATGTACCACACGATGTCCTATTGCCTGCGGCTTATAGTTGGCTAAGCGTGCCAACAATGTTTCAAGTGCTTTTTCATGGTCGGCGTGTGGAATGGATAATTCAAGGGGCTCACCGCCGACCGTAATCCCTTTAATACGAGCTTCTGCTGTGCCTAGATTTTCAGCCAAACCGTAAATACGGTTTTCACGACGATCTGAAACCAAAGCATATTTGATAGAGGAAGAACCACAGTTAATCACTAAAACGGATGTAGACACGGTATTGCACCCAAAATATTTTAAATTGTTTCCTTAATATATTGATTTTCAAATCTGATTTTGTCAGTCCGAATATCAATATGACATGTTGTAACATGTGTCTTTTTTCTGTCCAAGCTAGACTTTAGCCGATTAGACTTAAGCACTATCGAACAATCTTTAATTTATCGTTAGCATTCATGGGTTAAAACCAACGAATAACCAACCTAAACGAATTTTCTTTTAAACCCAATATAACGTTGAACCGCTATTTTTTATAGTTTGATCATGTTGCAATTTATTTAATAAAAATGTTTCTATTTTTAAAAAATAACTTCATGATTCAATGCTGAATCATTTTCTGGCTCTGTCGCCTGAACGACAAAACCAGAAGACATATTATTTTATTGACGAATTTGACCGTCACCAAATACGATCCATTTTTGTGAGGTTAAACCTTCTAAACCCACAGGACCGCGCGCATGGATTTTATCGGTCGAGATGCCAATTTCGGCACCTAAACCATATTCAAAACCATCGGCAAAACGTGTAGAAGCATTAATCATCACAGAGCTTGAATCTACTTCGGCCAAAAACTTGCGAACTAAGGAATAATTTTCAGTAATGATTGCATCGGTATGGTGAGAGCCATATTTGTTAATATGTTGAATCGCTTCATCAATACCCGATACCACTTTAATCGCAAGGATGGGCGCTAGATATTCGGTATACCAGTCTTCTTCAGTGGCGACTTTGACGCTTTCACCGAGGATACGACGAGTTTGGTCACAACCTCGAAGCTCGACATGTTTTTCAGCATACAGTTCAGCAATACGCGGTAAAAACTCTTCTGCGATATTTTCATCGACCAACAACGTTTCCATGGCATTACATACACCATAACGATGAGTCTTGGCATTAAGCGCAATTGGGAGAGCTTTATGTAGATCAGCTTCAGCTTCTACAAAAACATGACAATTGCCATCTAAATGTTTAATAACAGGAATACGTGCTTCAAGGGTGATTCGTTCTATCAGACCTTTACCGCCACGTGGAATAATCACATCGACATATTCACTCATGGTAATCAGTTGACCGACTGCGGCACGATCAGAGGTTGCAATCACTTGAACGGCATGCTCAGGTAAGCCCACTTTTTTAAGTCCATACTGAATGGCTTCGGCGATGGCTTTATTGGACTCAAGCGCTTCTGAGCCGCCACGTAAAATAATGGCATTGCCAGATTTTAGCGCTAAGGATGCTGCTTCAAGTGTGACATTTGGCCGTGATTCATAAATCATGCCGACAACGCCTAAAGGCACACGCATCTTACCGAGTTGAATACCCGTAGGGCGATATGACATATCAGTAATTTCACCGATCGGATCTTTAAGTGCGATTACATCTTTTAAGCCTTGTAACATGCCTTTAAAGCGTGAGGGGTTAAGTTCTAAACGATCAAGTAGAGCACTATCCAGATTGTTTTCGTGCGCTTTTTGCATGTCAATCGCATTCGCCGCTAAAATTTGCGGTTGACGATCTTCTAGCGCAGTAAAAATGGCTGAAAGCGCATTGTTTTTCGTTAAGGTCGATGCGCTGGCCAGCAAGCGGGAAGCCTGACGCGCATTTTGACCTACTGTTTGCATATAGTGTTCAATTGAATCGTGCATAGCAGTCTTTGATCGGTTAAAAATCCATAAAGGTACATTGCATAGTAACAGGCTATGACCAGATTGGTATAGTCATCATGATGCGGTAAAGATGAGCTAATGCGTGATTTTGTAGAAAACTGTGAAATTGTTACGCGACTTTAAATATTTTGAAACTTGAAAAAGATCGAAACTAGATGAGTGGTTATAGAAAGAGTTGCTTAAAAAAGTCACATCTGTATAGAATGAAACAATAAGGCTATTGACGTTATACAAAAAAATTGAGTAAGGATGCATAGCCATTGTGTCGCATGGAACGGAGCCTGCATAGATAAAAAACAACGCAGGCAGGAGGCAGGAAATGAATTCCATTATCCAGATGGACGCGGATCTTCACCAAGCGGGTTCACCTTTTGGTTTTTTTGATCTTTATCATAAAGATATTTTTAAGCAATCTGCTCGTGAAACATGGATTGATGGCTGGAAAGTCGAATTCATGGCCATGGCTGATGTGCGTACAATTCATCAGACTCCCATTGTAATTGTGGGCGGGGCATTTCAAAATTTCAACTCTTATAAATATTGTGTTGAACAACTGTTTGCTTGCGGACCTGTCATTTTAATTGATTTACCTTCAATGGGTGCGAATCAGCAGATTACCAACCGTGATACAGGTGTTTCTGCGGGAACGCTTGAATTATCGGATTTATCCAGAATGCTTGGTGTATGGTTGGATATTGTGGGTATTTCCAAAGTCTCTATGATGGGCATGTCATTAGGCTCAGTGGTTGCTTCTTCATTTGCGCACCAACGTCCTGAACTGGTTGACCGTATGGTCCTAATGGGAGTGATGCAAAAGACCCGTAAAAGCTGGCGCATGATCTTGGAAGAGTCGCTGAAGTTGATGCAAGAAGATCGGATGGAAGAATTTGGTCAAGCCGTGATTTTGTATCTGGTGAATCATGCCAAACTTGACAAGACTCGAATGTCACCTACAGCAAAGCGTTTATTCTTCCGTCAAATGGCTGAATTTACCAAGACTGAGCGTTTGCGTTATGAGATCAACTGTAATCGGCTATTGCGTTTAAAAGATGTGCCGATTCCACAGTGCAAAACGCTGGTTGCCGCTGGACAGTATGATAGTTTCACTTTGCCTTTTGAAAATGCCAATTTTGCTTTGCAATGCCCTGATATGCAGTTTGCCTTGATCGCCAATGCGGACCATGTGCCGCAGCTTCAACGCCGTAAAGAAACCATGCATTTGTTTGCAACCTATTTAAATGGTGAGTCGATTCAGGGTTTGGATGGCATTATTCCGATGACCCGTGAACAAATCAAACATATGGATCGTCGCGGTGAAGAGCGTATAGAAGTCATGCAACCACATACGCAATTGACCCATCGTTATTTGCCTGAGCAGTTCAAAGTAATGATTAGTGATTTAAGTTTCTTTGGTGTACTTTTACAACTGAATCAGCCGAATGAAGCGAATGGTGTCGAAAGTTATCCACGAGATTTGGCTCTTCATTTAGAAGATGAAGAAGGTATGTTTAGTATCGAATGTCTGATTTTTCAGGTGGAGTCATCTGGAGTAAGGGCGATCTTTAAGCATGGTAGTTTTGCGGTTGCAGATCGTTTGCTGCGCTATGTGGCGCGGCAAAAAGAACATCAACTTCAGTACGCTGAGGTGGTGTAACGCGAATAGAGATATCTGAGAAGCCGTATCTTGCCGCGTTATTTGGGGATAAAAAACAGCATCTTTGATGCTGTTTTTTATTGTGTAAACTTTGCTTTATATATCGATTCTAAGTGTGCTTCTTATTGATAGCATGAATCGTCCAAACCAGATCGCCTAAGTGTTCCTGATTATTCTGCCGTTGTACGGTATTTGAATCAAAATAATCTTTTGGTTGTGTCACTTTTACCTGATCAAAACCATTTTCCATAAAAAAAGTTTCAACATCGGCTGGGGGAGTAAAATGAAAGCTAAAGGCGCTGCGAGACATCCATTTGAGAAGTTTGCTGCTACTCCAGATAATATTTGCCAACTTGTTTTTGACTGGTTCAGGGTACAAGTCGGTGAGATAGTGTAATTCTTTAAATGGCTGACCATATTCAGCAATCGACTGAATTAATTGAGCTAACAACGGTTTATCAAAATAATTAATCAGCCCTTCACTGATCACCACGAGAGGAAGTGAGGGGTCAAATAAGTCAAATGCTTGTTTAAATTCTGCGGTAAATAAATCAACAGACAGCATGTCGGGTGCATTGGCTTCAATCTGTTGCAATGCAGCTTGTTTGGTTTGTGCCATGTCTGGTAAATCTAGTTCACGGTAAGTTATCTCTGGATAATGTTGTCTAAACCACCAACCTCGCGGTGAAAGACCACTGGCGATTTCCAAAAACTGTAACTGAGGATGTTGCTCAATGAGCGTTTTAAGTTGATCATCCAATAAGGTATGTCGTTGTTTGAGAGTACTTCGCATACTGCCACCGACATATTTCTCTGCCCAACTTTCCAGTGGGTGAACCAGTGCAGCTAAAGACTTGCCCTTTTTGGTAGCAAATACTTGATGTGAGATCCCCATTTGATACCAGATATAACCTGTGTAGTGAGCGGTAAAAGAGATATGTCGATGTTTTGAAAGCGGTTGGGTCATATTCCTGAGCCTGTTATTTTATTTATCATCCATGCGTAATTTTAGACATCATGAATATACCCATATATTCATGATGTAAAAGCGACTTTATTATAACCTTCAATGCCTTAAAAGCTATCTTTGAATTTTTCGATCTGCGCTTTATGAGATTGCCACACATCTCCTAATTCAAGCGTACTGCCAATCTTTAATTCAGGAATCTTGCCTCGCATACGTTCCAAGCGTTCTTGATGTGGTAAAGCTAGATGTTCAATCGAATCGAGTGCCAAACAAGCCGATGAGCGGTCATTACACACCAGTCCCATGTCACAGCCTGCGGAAAGTGCCGCCTGTAAACGTGCATCAGCTCCACCCGCAACACAAGCTGCTTGCATGCTCAGGTCATCTGAAAATAACACGCCATCAAAACCTAACTGCTTACGCAAAATTTCTTGAACCCAAAATGGTGAAAAACCAGCAGGGTTAGGATCGACCTGTTCATAAATCACATGGGCCGGCATGAGTGCATCCAGTTGTGGCATCAATTGGATAAACGTCTGCATGTCTTTTTGATAGATTTCATCGTAACTACGATGGTCAATCGCTGCGGCAACATGCGAGTCTGCCTGCACAGAGCCATGACCGGGAAAATGTTTGCCCGTATTTGCCATACCTGCTTGTTGCATACCTTTCATAAAGGCTGATGCTAATGGCACGATATCCTGTGGATTTTTGGCAAAACCACGATCGCCAATCACATCACTTAGGTCATTGATATCCAAAACGGGTGCAAAGCTAAAATCAATACCAACCGCTAAAACCTCAGTTGCCATGAGCCAGCCACATTGCTCAGCCAATTGAATCGCTTGTTCTGGTTGGTGTTGATATAACTCACCAAAACGTCCCATTGCAGGCAATAAGGTGAATCCGGTTTTTAAACGCTGGACACGTCCGCCTTCCTGATCGACAGCAATTAAAATATCTGGGCGGATTTGGCGCATGTGATCTGTTAATGCACGCACTTGTTGTGGCGATTCAATATTTCGTGCAAATAAAATCATGCCACCGACTTGCGGAGCGCGTAAGAGTTCAATATCTTCTTGTGTAAGTTCTGTGCCAGCAATGTCTAGCATCAAAGCGCCGATCATAAAGGTTGCTCGTCTAATTTTTGGATAAAACAATAGCGGAATTTTGCAATGATTTGCTACATTCTGCCAGCATAGAATATGATAAAACTACACGACATACACAAATTAAGTTGGTTAAGATGTTGAATCTGTGACATTCGGGGTCGATGGCACAGCGGGTAATATTGGAAAATCCAAGGAAGTATTAAAAATTTATGAAACTTCAAACGATAGCTTGTGCAGTTGCAGTCGCGACTGGTGGATTGTTCTTCACACATGCGATAAACGAAGCAATTGCGGCAACTGATACTGCACCTGCGGCCATCTCTCAAACCATTCAACCGACTCAGGAACAAGCACTGGTTTCTCGCCAGTTAGCGACATTGGTCGACCGTCAGCATTATTTAAATATGCGTCTGGATGCCAATACTTCCAATCGTATTTTAGATATGTATCTGGATAGTCTGGATCCTGATCATTCATTATTTTTGGCTTCTGAAGTACAGGACTATAAAACAAAATATGGCTCGACTTTTGGCGCGGCGCTGAAAGCAGG
>NZ_JEZN01000037.1:0-12138 GCF_000581715.1 Acinetobacter sp. 479375
CCAGGTGCGATCAAGCCACACACTAAATTTGACGCAGAAGTATACGTACTTTCTAAAGAAGAAGGTGGTCGTCATACTCCATTCCTAAATGGTTACCGTCCACAGTTCTATTTCCGTACTACTGACGTAACTGGTGCAATCCAGTTGAAAGAAGGCGTGGAAATGGTTATGCCAGGTGACAACGTAGAAATGTCAGTAGAATTGATCCACCCGATCGCAATGGACCCAGGTCTACGTTTTGCGATTCGTGAAGGTGGTCGTACTGTAGGTGCTGGTGTTGTTGCGAAAGTAACTGCATAATCACTTTATAGTGAAAAGGCGCTCCATTCGGGGCGTTTTTTTATGCCTGAATTTAAATAATGCTTTTGTGATAGTTTTTGGCTATTTAGCTTTTTAAGGTTCGTTAGAAAAGATCATTCTCCATATTTTTGTCATCATGACCTAAACTGATAATTCTGTGTCCTTAACTGCACTTAAGGCTTTTGATCAATACCGTATGATAACAACGAAGAAAACAAACAATAAATAGCAATGGCGTCAGCGTCATTGAGGAGTAATGAGCATGAATGCTAAGGTAAATATTTCAAATCGTGCGGGTGCAAGTTTTCCAGTCCGTCGTATGAATTTTGATTTTGACCATGTACCTGAATATTGGATGAATGGTTCGGCAGGATTGACCCATTTTATGACCGCATTGTCTGCTTTATTTCCAGATGGTGAGAAACTCTTTATCGATTCTGTTCGTGCAGTTCGTTATCACCCCGCGATTAAAAATAATGAAGCACTACAAAAAGAGATCAGTGCTTTCATTGGTCAGGAAGCTATGCATACCCAAGAGCATGTGGGTTTTAATTCATCAGCACAAAAATATGGACATGATGTTAACAAATTAGAAAAACAGACTAATGTGGTCATTCAGACAGGTCGTAAAGTCTTTGCCAAAGCGGTGAAACCTTTTGGCATGACACAGGAAATGGTGGATTTAACCGCAACCACAGCTCTTGAACATTTTACCGCGACGATTGCTTCAGAACTATTACGTAATCCTCATATTCAGGAACTTATGACCGATGACACCATGAAATATATGTGGCTCTGGCATGCGGTTGAAGAAAATGAACATAAAGCCGTGGCTTACGATGTGTATGAGGGTATTTTTGGTCGTGGTTTAAAGGCTTATGCTCTGCGTAATACCGCATTACTGGTGGCAATGGGGCTGATCTTTGTTACGCAGTCTTCTTTTGTTGTTCGTCTTTTACGTGAAGATAAAAAACTCAATTTAAAAGAGTTAACGATGATTTATAAATATGCCTATAGCCCGTCAAAAGGGATTATTACGGGTATGACGGGTGAGATGTTGGCTTACTTTAAACCTGGATTTCATCCCAATGATTTAGATACTGTTGAGTTGTTAAAAAATTGGAAAGCCAAACTGGGTTTATAAAGTTAATTGTTTATGCAAAGGGCAATGCATGAATTGCCCTTTTTTTATGGTGCAGGATTCTATAAGATCAGACATCTTTTCATTCGCTTAAATTGCTGACATGCAAAATATATTGATTCGTTCCATGCAACCCAAAGATGTTCAGGCTGTTACCCAAATTGAACAGCAGGTACAAACGCATCCGTGGACAGCACAGCAGTTTTTGGAGTCGGTTGAATCCTACCAGAGTACCGTGATCGAACAGCAAAATCAGATTTTAGGCTTTTGTATTTTGCAGCCTGTGTTGGATGAAGCGAATTTATTATTAATGGCGATTCATCCTAAATTTCAGGGGCAGGGCTTAGGTTATCAACTTTTGGAAAAGTCGATTGAATTACTCAAAAACCATCCTGTGCAGATTTTTTTAGAAGTACGTGAAAGTAATTTAGGGGCGATCAAGCTATATGAAAAATCTGGTTTTCATCAGATTGATCTAAGACGCAATTATTATCCAAAACCTGATGGCACACGTGAGCATGCGATTATTATGGTGAAAAGTTGTAGTGATGATTTTGCGGCTTTATTTAAATAATTGATTTAAATAAAGCGGATTATTTAATGGAGTGGATAATGTTCACTCGACGATCAAATTATTCCATTCGGAAGGCAGTGTCGTCATCAATGAATTACCTAAGCGTTGTATTTCTTCTGCGCTAAGTGCCCGATTGAGTCTACGCCATTGACCATCAAGTAAAAGTTCAAGTGGAATATACTGAGATTTATAATTCATTTTTTGTGAGTGCGGTACCCAGTAACCCAAATAGAGATAATCCTGTCCTAAAGTCTTCACGTATTCCAGTTGTTTTAAAATGGCAAAAACACCTAAAGAGCGTCGACTTTCATTAGGGTCAAAAAAAGTATAAACCGCAGATAAACCATCATCCATTTTGTCGCTGGTTGAAACACAAATCAGTTGATCATCTTTCCAGAGTTCAATAAAAAAACTTTCAGTACAGCTATGCACTAAAAATTTTTCAAATTGATCTAGACTTGGCGGGTACATATCACCATCTGCATGCCGCTCATTGATATAACGTTCATACAGTTCGTAGTGTATTTGGCTTGCTTGATGGGTTGGCGTAATTTGCATGCGCAAATCTTGATTACGCTTCCATGCTTTTTTTTGCACGCTATTCATTTGAAAATCATGAGCAGGAACACGACAGGATAGACACTGGCGACATAAATGACATTCTGGACGATAAACAAAATCGCCACTGCGGCGAAACCCAACTCGTGAAAGTTCAGATAAGGTCACTACATCGATACGGTGAATCGGGTCTAAAAATACCATTCGCGCAGATTTATTTTCAAGATAACTACAGTCGTGTGGAGGCGTGATGTAATACTGCAAATCATTGAGCAGGGACTTGGGATGATAAGATTTCATATTATTGGTCCCTCGTTATTATCATTCAATTAGCTTTGCATTTTCGGCAACCGTTTTACTTGAAAATACACGCTCTTGATAATTTTTCCAATCGATAGGGGGGCGAATAATTACATCTTGTAACGATTTTAAATATTCTTGCCGAGAAAGTGTACAGGCACCCAAGCTAAGTAAGTGATCATTGACTAACTGACAATCAATCCATGCCAATTGATTTTCCTGTCCGAGAAGCATCAAAGCGTAAAATGCCATTTTTGAAGCATCGGTACGGACGCTAAACATGGATTCACCAAAACAGCCTCGACCAATACTCACGCCATACAAACCGCCAATGAGTTCCTGATCATCCCAAACTTCAACACTGTAGCCATAACCTTCACGAAACAGCTCAACATAGCCTTGTACAATGTCCTCAGATATCCATGTTTCACTGGTGTAATTACGCGGCAATGCACATGAACGCATGACCCGTTCAAATGCTTGATTGATGGTAATCCGATAATCCATCTTTTTCATGTTGCGTAATAGGGTTTTGCTAGGTTTGTATTGATCAGGATAGATCACACAGCGTGGCTCTGGACACCACCAACAAATGGGATCGCCTTCATTGAACCACGGAAAAAGTCCGTGTGTATAAGCTTCATATAAGGTGGATGGTTCTAGATCTGCTCCAATACAAATCAGACCCTGACCTTGTGGATCAGACTCAATAGGATCTGGAAAAAGATACATGGATGGAAGCAGCATGATGGGAAGACGATAAAAAAGATCGGCCTTATTTTAGCCGATCCACACAGATAAAACAGGTCATTTACGCAAATAGCCTGAGTTGTCGGGCAATCGTTAATTTATCTGCGGCCAGAAACTCCGCTGCTTTCTTCTCAATAAACGCTAAACTTTGTGCTTGATCGCTAATGGTATTTTTATCTGCATCCAAAACATACCAGTTTAATTGATTGAGAACCTGTTGCACGTACTCAGCAAATTCATGCGCAGTCGTTAATCCATCAATAAAATGAGCACGATAAAATAGCTGATGAAAATGCTCAGTTGGAATACCAATTCCAGTCAAGGGACTAATGAGTGCCTGATAATTTTGATGGAAACTGGCTTGTTGAATTAAATAGTGATTAAGTTGTTGGCACTGTACCGTAACTTTTTCACTTGGGGTTATGCTCTGGCAAGGTTGAGCAAAACCTAAATGAGATAGAATGACCAGCGCATTTAAAATCTGCGCATAATTTAGCTGCGGCAGTGCTAACTCAAGTTCCCGAATGGTTTGTGGCTGATATTCATGTTTTAGAAAATGCTGACCTATGGGGTGATAGATTTCTTCGATCAGATTAAATGTACCCAGATAACCAGTAATATCATGAGGCAGAAATTCAGGTGAGCTGAGTAAAATAAATGCGGTATTTCTTAAACGTTCTTGAGTTTGTAAATCGGTCAGTGAATTTTTACCTCGGATAAACAAATCACGACGAAACTGCGTACTGGCAAAATAGTCACGGCATTGTTCCTTAAAAATAGGATGCTCAATCGCATTTAAAAAATCCTGATGCTCCTGAGAAAAATTAATATTATCCAGATGCGTATTTAAGTCACTGGAACCAGCATAAGTAAGTTTAATTTCTTCCAGTAAACGTACGACTTGCTGAAATGAGAAACATTGCCAATCCTGATTTAAGTACTCATGAATCAGATAATTTGGATTTTGATTTTTTAGTTCGCCCACTTTTGACAGCGCATGGGGATGGCGTTTCACAAATAATGGATTTTGAGCGAGCAAAGATTCACTAAAATCTAACGCATCTTTAACTTTCTGGATTGGGTTGGTACTTTTGCTATTAAATTTGAAATGACTATGGAATAACTCACGGATCGGCATATTCGCGGCCCAACCCGTAACACAGTTATAACTGATATACACAATGCCACTCGGTTTTAGGTATTTTCGTATAAATTTTAAAATAATCAGTTGGTTTTCATAGCTAATCCAGCTCCAGATCCCATGTAAGCTAATAGAGTCAAACATAGGTAAATCAGGTTTGTTGAGCAGTTCTTCAAAACTATCATCATAAAAATAATGTTCGGTCTGACTATGTTCAGCAACTTGGTTGGCATGTGCTGCATGTGCAGGATTGAAATCTGTTCCCCAAAAAGTTCCTTCATTGGACGCTGCATGAATATTAATACTCACCCCTTGTCCAAAACCCAGTTCACAATGCTGATGAGTTTCACTAGAGCTTGGGCAATCAACGCCATTGAGCAATAAACAAAAACGCTGATAGTTAGGACTTAAGTCTCGATAATAACCATAGGTATAATTTACTTCTGTTTGATAGCCGTTGGTCCAAGTTATAGTCATAAAGCTTCCTATTTAATGTGGTAATTTAATTAAAATATTCTTATAAAAAATAGTTAGATAATAGTTATAGCGTGTCCTTAAACAAAAAAACCACCTTTATTGGTGGTTTTTTGTAGCTTACCTAATTTTTGCAGGGTCTAAATCATCCACTTAGATACTGTCTAAATAGAAATCTGCATCTAGCGCGGCCATACAGCCTGAACCCGCAGAGGTAATCGCTTGACGATAGATATTATCAGCCACATCCCCCGCAGCAAAAACCCCCGCCACAGAGGTTGCAGTCGCATTGCCTTTGGTTCCGCTTTGTACTTGGATATAACCATCACGGAGTTCAAGCTGGCCTTCAAACATGCCAGTATTGGGTTTGTGGCCGATGGCAACAAATAGTCCTTGTACATCGATGGTTTGAGTTGAATCATCTTGAGTCGATTTTAAGCGAACAGAAGTTACGCCTGTATTATCGCCGAGTACTTCATCGACTTGATGATTCCAGACAATACTGATTTTGCCTTCTTTTTCTTTGGCAAATAGATGATCTTGTAAAATTTTCTCAGAACGCAAACTGTCACGACGATGTACTAATGTGACATGTGAGGCAATGTTAGATAAATACAAAGCTTCTTCAACTGCTGTATTACCGCCACCGACGACCATGACTTTTTGGTTTTTGTAAAAGAAACCATCACAAGTTGCACAGGCACTGACACCCTGACCCATAAATGCAGCTTCTGACTCTAGCCCTAAGTATTGAGCAGTTGCACCTGTCGCAATGATCAGTGCGTCACAGGTATATTCACCCATGTCACCTTTCAACACGAATGGACGAGTTTTCAGATCAACTTCATTGATATGGTCATACAGGATTTCTGTACCAAAACGTTCTGCATGCGTTTGCATACGCTCCATAAGCGCAGGCCCTGTCAATCCTTCAGGATCACCCGGCCAGTTATCGACTTCAGTTGTGGTGGTGAGTTGACCACCAAGCTGTAAACCTGCAATTAAAACAGGTTTTAAATTGGCACGTGCAGCATATACCGCAGCGCTATAGCCCGCAGGACCTGAACCCAAAATAATTAACCGCGAGTGACGAGCGCTCATCTAAGCTTCCTTATTTATACTAAAATTGAGAAAATTATACGTGAAAGTCGATCATAAAGGGGCTGATTTGATGTCGATAATATTGATCATCTAAATCGAATTGAGCTATATAGATAAAAGTCTCAATTGTGGACAATTTAAAAAAATCCTTTAATGTTGTGTCATCAGGTGAATTACCCCTGACAACAAGATTAACAACAAGCGTAAACAATCATGCATCTTTTTTGTAAGAACAGGTGCATAATATAACCTTTATTCGTAGCGACCTTTTGACGCTACGACATAACAAGATCAATCTATAACTGGGTTACAGGACAGTATATGACTGCGGTGTCAAGTGTTTATGCACAGCGCTTATTAATCACATTATTTCTGGTTTCTTTTGGGATCTATATGTTTCTGGCAACAGTGACCTATACACCGTTTGATCCCGGCTGGATGCATATTTCAAGTGACACCCAACAAGTGTCTAACGCAAGTGGTGTGGCAGGAGCGTGGATCGCCGATTTGCTCTTTGGCTTTTTAGGCTGGGCAAGTTTACTGATTCCACTGTTTTTGTTTATTGAAGCAATACAGGTTTGGTGGCCACGCAGTTTTTTAAACCGTCCATTTCGTTATGCCGCACAGTTTTTTATTATTTTGGCGACATCTACCTTATTGTATTTACACTGGAATCTGCCTGCCGATACACTGGACAATGCCTCTGGGGGAATTATTGGTTATGAGATCGGAGAAAGCCTGAGTCATTTATTAACCATCTATGGCGCAACTTTATTCTTATTGGTGTTTTGGGTGGTTTTAATCACATTTGCTTTTGGGATTCAGTGGAATAAAACGTGGGTGACATTAAAAGCGACACCTGCTTATTTACAGGATTTGTTCTATAAAAATGTATCTCCTCATGAGTCTGATTTTGATCTGACGGATCCTCCTAAAAAGACAATTGCTTCGCCTGCAACCACAGCTGTATCAAGTTCAAAAGTTGAAACTTCTGTAGCTGGTTCTGAATCTGATATCCAACCACAATTGCATTCTTCTCCAACAATCAAAGCAAATGGTTATGTAAGTGATGCCACCGCAGAACGTTTATTTGATGATGTTTTAGCCAAAGAGCAGGCTGCAAACCAACAAATTTTAGATGATGAAGATCCTGAGGAATTTGAAAAAACTATTCAAAAGGCGCATCAATTACAAAAAGATAGTCAGCGTTTAGTTGCAACTGGAGAAGTCTGGCGTGCCTTACAGTCTGATGATCTGAATCATAAACAGGAAATTGATGCCTTACTTCGTGCGGCTGATGATGCGCAAGAAGCACCGCGTTCCCCGTATGATCATCTACAGCAAGTGGCCCAGACTGACGCTGAAATGACCGATTATTCTGCTCAAGCTCAAAAAAAATCGTCTCTGGATTGGAATGACGATGAAATTTTTGATGAGTTATTGGCGGCTGTACCTAATAATAAAGCAGCTGATATTCATACGCCATTTGTCGAAAATACCTCAGCGCATGTACATGTTGAACATGATGCAGATGGATTGATTGAGCAGGTGGAACAAACCATTCAGCAAGCATCGATTGCCCCATCGACACCTAAAAATATGCACTATGCTGAGGAACTTGATGATCTGACTGATTTATTGGTCGATGATGAAGAACCTAAAGCTCAAGCTACAATTCAAACCACAAGTAGTTATGCGCAATCCACCCCATTTGTTCAAGCTTCGATCCAGACCGATTTAAATCATAAATTATCTAAAGAAGAATTTATTGAGGCTTGGCAGGAAACCGCAGGTAAACCTGATGATGAGCTAGATGAGTTTGACTTTGATGCACCATTAACGGATATTTCAGGTCGACCGATGTCTCGTGCTATGCAAGTTGCACAAAAACGTCGTGATTTGCCGACCTTACCGGGTTTTGAGTTACTCGATAAAGTTGATCCAAATAAAAAAGTGAACTTTACCGCAGAGCAATTAGAACGTTTGTCGGAATTACTGGAAATTAAGCTTCAGGAATTTAATGTCAAAGCCAAAGTGATCGAAGCGCAACCTGGACCTGTAGTGACCCGTTTTGAGCTGGATTTGGCACCCGGTGTTAAAGCTTCTAAAGTCACCAATATTTCACGAGATTTAGCTCGTTCTATGTCAATGGCATCGGTTCGTGTAGTGGAGGTGATTCCGGGGAAACCTTATATCGGGATTGAAGTTCCGAACAGTACTCGTGAAATGGTACGTTTGATTGAATTGCTAGAAACGCCTTCTTTTAAAGATCCTGCGGGTTTACTCTCCATGGCCATGGGGAAAGACATTTCAGGTAATCCTGTCATTACTGATTTGGGTAAAGCACCCCACATGTTGGTCGCAGGAACCACCGGTTCTGGTAAATCTGTGGCAGTAAACTCGATGATTTTATCGATGTTATTAAAATACACGCCAGATCAGTTACGTCTGATTTTGATCGATCCTAAACAGCTAGAACTTGCCAACTACAATGATATTCCGCATTTGTTGACGCCTGTTGTGACTGACATGAAAGATGCAGTCAGTGCTTTAAACTGGTGTGTCAATGAAATGGAGCGTCGCTATAAACTAATGTCGTTCTTAAAAATTCGTAAACTTGCGGATTACAATCGTAAGGTTGAAGAAGCGATTGCGAATGGTGAAGACTTAATTGACCCGACATGGAAGCCAAGTGATTCGGCAACACAGGAACGCGCACCACGGTTACAACCTTTACCTTCTATCGTCATTGTGGCGGATGAATTTGCCGATATGATTATGCAGGTGGGTAAAAAAGCCGAAGAAATGATTACCCGTTTGGCACAAAAATCACGTGCTGCGGGCATTCATCTATTGCTTGCCACACAGCGGCCTTCGGTTGACGTGATTACAGGGTTGATCAAAGCCAATATTCCGACACGTGTGGCCTTACGTGTGAACTCAAAAATTGACTCACGTACTATTTTAGATGCGGGTGGGGCAGAAGACTTATTGGGTCATGGTGATATGTTATTTCTTGGGCCAGGTAAAATTGAGCCTGAGCGTGTACATGGCGCATTTATCAGTGATGATGAAGTTAACCGAATCTGTGATGCGTGGCGTGAACGTGGTGATCCTGACTATGTCGATGAAATCCTGACCCCTTATGATGAAGAACCCACTTCACGCGGTTTTGAAGACAGCGGAGAAGGCGGTTCAGATCGCGATATGCTATATGACCAATGTGTCGCCTTTGTTTTGGAAACCCGTAAAGCGTCGACTTCTTCGTTGCAGCGCAAATTTAGTTTGGGCTATAACCGTGCTGCACGGATTATCGATCAAATGGAAGAAAACGGAATAGTGAGCGCAATGGGCGCAAACGGTAAACGTGAAATTTTAGTTTAGTATTTGTTTAAAAACACCATAGTCTTCACTATGGTGTTTTTTTGATTGGAATTTAGCGGATTAATTTTAAGTGATGATCAGTCAGAATCTGTATCCATCACTTGTTTAAATTGTGGATTTGGAATCAGAACAATTTTGTCATCCACACGATTCGTCACTTTAAGATCCTTATTTGGATAATCTAATTGCGATAAAAAATGACGAATACAATTTAAACGTGCACGTTTTTTATCATCAGATTTAATAATCGTCCACGGCGCATCGCCTGTATGTGTGTGGAAAAACATTTGATTCTTGGCTTCAGTATAATCATCCCAGCGATCAAGAGACTGAATATCAATTGGTGAGAGCTTCCAATGCTTTAAAGGATCATCACGGCGCGAGATAAAGCGACGTAATTGTTCTTCACGACTGACCGAAAACCAGAATTTAAATAAATGAATGCCGCTATTGACCAGCATGCGTTCAAGCTCAGGTGTTTGGCGCATAAACTGCAAATATTCTTGTGGTTCACAAAATCCCATGACCCGTTCCACACCTGCACGGTTGTACCATGACCGATCAAAAAATACCATTTCACCTTTAGTGGGTAAACGCTCAATATAGCGCTGGAAATACCATTGACCACTTTCCTGAGGGTTCGGTTTTTCAAGAGCGACTACACGCGCGCCACGTGGATTTAAATGCTCCATAAAACGTTTAATCGTACCCCCTTTACCTGCTGCATCACGCCCTTCAAATAAACACACAATACGTTGTCCTGTATCCTTCACCCAAGATTGAACTTTAAGTAATTCAATTTGAAGGAGTTTCTTTTCGGCTTCATACGTCTTGCGTGACATACGTGTGCGATAGGGATAACTTTCGGGTAAAGCGGCGGAGCTAGATTCTTCTGCTGTCACCAATCCTTTATATTCAAGCACCGATTTTTTAAAGACAGGTAAGTTCTTGAGTTGCTCTTGATCAATCACTTCAATGTCTTCATTAGGATTAGGTTGGTGATCTTTATCCATTTTTTTCTCGCTATAACAATGAACTGAAACTAAAAAATATTAACGCTAAAATCAACGATCTGACTTTTTATCAGACATCATTAATTTATCTAATTTAACAATATCATTGAGTCAATCAAAAAATAATAAACTTTTATTAGCTGTTCAGACATAAAAATGGCTGGGGAATTATGCAAAAAAATGTTAAATTTAGACTCTAGATGCGCTTTATTTGGGGGATGAATGTTTATTGCCTTGATCACACTGATGTTCATTCAGTTTTGCGCTCTGATTACCCCAGGTCCAGATTTTTTTCTAGTTTCTCAAACGGCAATTAGCCGTTCGCGTCGTGAGGCCGTATTTGTCGTTCTAGGAATTACAGTCGGGGTCATGTTTTGGGCAATCTTAGCCTTGATGGGCTTAAATATCATTTTTGAAAAAATGGCATGGTTAAAACAGATTCTACTGGTGATTGGTGGGATTTATTTGTGTTGGCTCGGCTTTCAAATGCTACGTTCCGCTTTTTCCAAACACAAAGTTCAAAATACTAATACGCCAATTGATTTACCTAAAACTGATACCAAGTTTTTCCTAAAAGGCTTGTTGACCAATTTATCCAATCCTAAAGCCGTAATTTATTTTGGTAGTGTATTTTCTTTGTTCTTGGCAAATCCTGCATTAGATCATGTGCATTCATTGCTGTTTATTATTATTGCGGTAGAAACTCTGATCTGGTTTTTATTTGTGGTATTTGTATTTTCTTTACCAAGTTTTAAATCAGCTTATCAAAATGTTGCAAAATGGATCGATGGTGTTTCTGGTGGTATCTTTACGGCGTTTGGCATTTATTTGATTAGCCATCGCTAAAATAAGGAAAAATAAAAAAACCTGCATCAGCAGGTTTTTTATTAGATTTATTTCATCAGTCCTTTTTACTTCTTCTTTTTGGAAAAAAAGAACATCTAAACTGCAATGAAAGAAATCTATTATTAATTTGAATGGCTTTGTTGCACAAATAGACGAAAGGTAGAGTTGTTCTAATCTTCAGATATTTATGCAACAGCCACCGTTTTAGCTGTACCAAGTTGAGTAAATTTATTCAAAATATCGACTCTTATTTGCAAGTCAACCACCTGACGATTAAAGCATCGACTAGATACACCTTGTCCAAGTCGTTTCAAGGCAAACATTTTAGCCTCTATTCGGGATCGTCGATGATAACCAATATCTCGTTTCCACTGCTTTTGACCCTTGTCCCAACAGCCTTGTACTGCATGATTTCTTGCTTTACCAATTTCATTTTCTGCCCATAAAGCAGCATTGGAACGAGGAGGGATAATTACATTTGCTTGCCGTTTCAAAATCGCATCATAACAATTCACTGTGTCATAAGCACCATCAGCCGTGACAGATGCAATGGGTT
>NZ_JEZN01000038.1:0-10762 GCF_000581715.1 Acinetobacter sp. 479375
AGTACAAGGCTGTTGGGACAAGGGTCAAAAGCAGTGGAAACGAGATATTGGTTATCATCGACGATCCCGAATAGAGGCTAAAATGTTTGCCTTGAAACGACTTGGACAAGGTGTATCTAGTCGATGCTTTAATCGTCAGGTGGTTGACTTGCAAATAAGAGTCGATATTTTGAATAAATTTACTCAACTTGGTACAGCTAAAACGGTGGCTGTTGCATAAATATCTGAAGATTAGAACAACTCTACCTTTCGTCTATTTGTGCAACAAAGCCTGTAAAAACTGTAAACCGTAGGCTTTATGTCGGTTTGGAATAATTAGATCGATAAAACCAAAACCACTGGAGACCATTTTTGCAGCAGTGTGTTGAATATAAGGTTTTTCAGATAGATCATCCAAAATTTGTTGATTGTTGTCTTGGGTTGTCGTTAGGGTAACTTTACAAATCTGATCATGCACCTGTAACAGATCATCAACCTGCTGAAGTTGCTTAAAATAAATGTTAAGTTTTTGCTGATTTTTTTCACTGACATTGTGCTGAATATAAGCGCAGTCTTTGGCACATAAAATGAGATTTTGGGCATAATCAGGAATTAAATCTTGTAGGATCTGTTGCAAAATCTCTGGACTAAAATGATCGTAATTTAAAGTTTGCGTCCTATCGACCACATAAGCTCCATTTTCGGCCACAAATGCCATGTCATTGGCAATTTCTGGGAAATAAGCTTTTAGGGTGTAAAGCGGATTGCCACTGGCCGCAACGAAATGAATTCCACGCTGTTGAAGCTGTGAATATTGTTGCAAAAATCGGGCTTTGTCGTATTTCTTCTCTGAATTTAAAAACGTTCCATCCATATCAACTGCAATAAGCTTGACTGGCATTTAAACCTCGTATCTTGATAATCATTAATCTTGCATCAGCTTTCTTTCAATCGGCTTATTTGCGCACTTTTTTATTTCTCTCTATCGGAGAAAGTAAAAAAATCCAAAGCATGATGAAAACTCTATTATGATTATCCTATCAGGAGATCACCGTTTTATGAACTGATTATACATGGGCTGATCAAGTTCTTAGGCTGAGTCAAACCTGTTTAAATACAGGATCATGTTTACTTTTAATCTTATCTTCAGCTTTTGTTTTTATGCTCATTTACACAAAAACAAATCGAATTTTAAAATCATGAACACTACGCAGCTTTTCTTGGGATTAATCTTTAGCTGTATTGGCTTAGGCTATTTTATGTATAGCAAAAAGCAAAAAGTGATTGTGCCTTTGGTATGTGGTCTGGTACTGATGATTTTTCCTTACTTTATTGAAAATGTCAGCTTACTCAGTGTGATTGGAATTGTACTCTCGATTATTCCTTATTTTGTACGTTTATAATCTCAAATCATTGATTCTAAAAAATATACTTCTTCATAAGTGTATTTTTATTTTCCCTATGAAAGAAAAATAAAGAAATTCCAAACAATGATAAAAAAGTCTATTAGGCTGATTTCAATAAGATTGTGTTGGTTGTTTATTTTCTCCATTCTAGCAAGTTGGCTAGCATTGAACTGCCTTACTTTTAATTTAAATTTCAAGTAATATCAGGCCCATCATTTTACTTTTGAATCATGACAGCATGGATGCTATTCCTCATCTTTCCACTCAGGATAAACGAACTCTTGCGCTCTCCTCACTCGGCGGTGCATTAGAGTTTTATGATTTTGTCATCTATGTCTTTTACGCCAAGATCATTTCGGATTTATTTTTTCCAAGCACTCTAAGTCCTTTTTGGGCGATGCTGAATACTTATGGCATTTTTGCAGCAGGTTATTTTTTTCGGCCTTTAGGTGGAGTGGTGATGGCACATTTTGGTGATTTAGTCGGGCGTAAACGACTATTTTCACTGTCAATTTTATTGATGTCGCTGCCTACTCTAATGATTGGGCTACTACCCACTTTTGAATCGATTGGTTATTTTGCACCAGTTTTATTATTGTTGATGCGCGTGATACAAGGCATCGCTATTGGTGGAGAAATTCCCGCGG
Source organism: Acinetobacter sp. 479375 (assembly GCF_000581715.1). Lineage (NCBI taxonomy): Bacteria > Pseudomonadati > Pseudomonadota > Gammaproteobacteria > Moraxellales > Moraxellaceae > Acinetobacter > Acinetobacter sp. 479375. The sequence goes on from NZ_JEZN01000038.1 coordinate 2,033, forward strand.
CATGGACATTCGTTTCAGAACATGTCCCAGAACGGCGCATTGGGCTTGCTAACGGCCTATTAACCGCAGGTTTATCTTTAGGAATTTTACTGGGTTCACTGATGTCTTTGTGGATTTCATTACAGTTTACTGAAACGGCGATACATGATTGGGCATGGCGAATTGCCTTTATCGCAGGCGGAATCTTTGGGTTATTAGCCCTATATTTACGCAGTTACTTGAAAGAAACACCTGTATTTAAAGCCATGCAAGCCCGTAAACAACTCTCCAAAGACTTACCAATTAAACAAGTCTTGATAAATCATAAAGCAGCCGTTGTTATTGGCATGTTGTTCACCTGGTTTTTAACGGCTTGTGTCGTCGTGGGCATTTTAGCCATGCCTAATTTACTTTTCACTGTTTTTGGCTTTGATCGGGCTAGTGCATTTCAAATGCAAAGTGCAGCAATTATCATGCAAATGTTGGGCTGTATTTTAGCAGGAACCTTAGCTGATCGTTTTGGCTGTGCCAAAGTGATGATGATGGGTGCAACAGCGCTAGCTGTTGTGGCTGCGTTTTTTTATCACAGTTTAGGACATACCAGTCATAACACTATTTTCATGCTATACATGTTACTGGGTTTATGTTCAGGAACTGTGGGCATGGTGTCATGCAGTATGGTGAAAATGTTCCCTGCCCCTGTTCGTTTTTCAGGGATTTCATTTTCGTATAATGTGTCTTATGCGGTTGTGGGCGGTTTAACCTTGCCACTAATTCAAATTTTAAGCCAGTACAGTGATATTGGAGCAATGTATTATATCGTTGCTTTAGCCATAATGGCGTGTCTCACAGCAATCGTCTTTAAGAAGAAATTCGAACCATCAAACAGCATTAAGCATGTCATTTAAATCGATGATAAAACTCGTGACGATCAATCATCACGAGCTTTGATGCGCATTAAAGTGTTTTTAAAAATTCCAGACCACGCTTAAGCTCAAGTTCGTTGATTGAATGTCCTAAACCTTTATAAGTTTCAAGTTCGACATTAAAACCCGCAGCACGTAGCGCCTTAAAAGCATCCTGACTTTCATACACAGGAATGACTTCATCTGCTTCACCATGCATTAGACTCACTTTTGCCGTATTGTTGGCATTGGCTTCAATCGGAGAAGCCAAACGTCCAGAAAAGCCAATGACTGCTGCAATTGGCCAACGACCAGAAGCAACCGCATCCAGCGACATCATGGTTCCTTGAGAAAATCCACAAAAAACCACTTGATTAAGCCGATCAGCAAAACCTTGCTCCTCCAGTATCCGCTGTACTGTTTGATCGAAATATTCTCGTGCTTGCTGAATACGTTCAAAGCGATTTTCTTCGGTAATTCCAGTTAGACTAAACCATTCAAACACTTCATGGCTATGCATGAAAGGAAAAGGTGCATTGGGCGAAGCAATACTTAAATCTTCAATCTGACGCTGCCAATATTGTGCAATCGGCAATAGATCACGCCCATTGCTACCGACCCCATGAAACATGATTACTAGTTTATCCGTCATCTGAACTCATCTCCAATATTCAATGTCATCTATCTTAATTCGCTCTTGTCACCAATGCTTGATACATTCATATCGATCTTGTAATGCCCTTGCTTCATTTCGATGCTTAATTTTTTTATTTTGTATCGCGTTTGGTATTGAATCAAAATATAAAATTCATCTGCACCGTCATCTAATCCAGAAATGGCCCAAGTGGCACCTTTAGGAAAATCTTGCAGCCATTTAGCTTTATAAACATCTGAAACAGAATCAAAATCCAGATAATTCTCTGGTGATTGGCAAATTTTTTCAGCCAATTGATCAAAGCATTGCTGCTTATACTGTTCCAGATCGAATATTGTCATATTACTAATTTTGTCTGTTGTTTACGCTTAACCTGCTCCCATTGCCACCAACCGAAGGCAGCCATAATGACAAATGCAGCGTATAAACCTGCGGTCAGATATAAGTCTTTATAAATAAACATGCCCACATAAACAATATCGACAAATACCCACAAAATCCATGTGGCAATGTGCTTACGACTGGTCCAATACGTTGCCAATAGACTAAATGCGGCCAGTTGAGAATCTAACATCGGCACAGCCGCATTGGTAAAGTGTTTTAAGCTGAGACCAAAAATCACCCCGCCCACTGCTGTTATCAGCATTTGTATAATGACGAGCTTAGGACTAATCGGTTCTATCCGAATATCATGATCAACCTGTTTACCTTTGAGCCAGTGATAAAAACCATAAAAGTTCACCACCATAAAGAAAAATTGTAGGATGGTTTCGCCGTATAGCTTAAAAGTAAAAAATAAATAAGCATATAAAACAAAAGCCAGAAAGTTAAACCACCAGCACCACATATTGCGTTTAATGGTGAGACCAACACCAATCACGCTAATTATCACGGCAACAATCTCAAGTGGAGACATGTTCTATGCATCAAAAAATGGAAAGCGATATTATGAAATGTTTCTGACTATACGCAAATGATTTCTATTCGCTAACTGAATTATTTTAAAACCCAGTCCGATAAACGATTGCTCAAATTAATCGCCAAAGTATCGACATAGCGACTATAAAGATCGGCAGAAATGATCAATGCAATAAAAAAAAGTAGGATTGCCCAAATTGTAGCCGCGTCATAGCTCCAACCTAGCGCAATAAAAGAGTTAAATAAGGGCAGACATACGCAATACATTAAAAGCAAATGCAATAAATAAATTGAAAATGACAATTTACCTAAATACACACAAACGGGATTATCCAGCTTTTGCGATAGCATCGGATTCATCAGGATGCTATACACAATCAAAATCCCTGCGATAAAGTTGCAATACTCGTAAGTTCGGTCGCCCACTAAAACATAAATCCAGTGATACGCCAGACTGGTATTATGCGCTCCAGCCAAATAAAGTCCGAATAACAATAACAATAGGGCAACTAGTGATGAACGAATAACACGACCATATAGAAATATCAGCGAACCAATGAGAAAGCACAACAACCCCAAATAAAGCTCTTGGCTCTGAAAGAAAATTGAGGTCGTCGGAAACAGTAAAATCAGCGGTAAAAATAGTCGCTTATCCAGACTGTAAATATATAACAATCCAAATAACAAAAATGAACCGAGCAACTCCACCTGCATCGTCCAAAGTACCCAGTTGAGACTGGATTCTGCAAATAGAAATGAGCCAATCGTCCCTTCATAAATCGCTTGGGAAAAACCGATGTCTTGGGTCGCTAAAACTTTTAGCCAATACTGCACATGAGAGCTGTCAATATCACTAAACTGCAATGCTGCCCATAATAAGATGCATGAACCTAAAGCAGGAATCGCTAAACGCGGATAACGTTTCACCATCATCGATTTGAGCTTTGCTTGCATATTACGACTATTACAAATCACATAAGACAAAATAAAGCCGCTTAATACGAAAAAAACATAGACCGCAGCCGTACCTGAGTACCAAAAGGCAAAAGGTGAATGGTGAATAAAATGTACCCATGCATTACTGGCAATTTCATGTTCATCAAAATGATGTAAATAAGGGTAGAAACTTAAGCTCAGATGTGAAAATACCACAGCCAGACAGGCTAACCCGCGAATACTTTCAACGGCATTAAGTTTGATGGACTTATCCATTATGAGACATCTTCATCTTTCAATTGTACGATCTTCATTCATTCCCTTTATTCTGACAGGTGGTCACTCCTCTCCTGTCTATAACTTAGACTTACGATCAATCCATGAGTTACGGCAAGTCTTTTTTGTCATTTGAATTACCCGATTTCCCTGTAAATCCAAATATCTAATGTAAATGCCAGCTTGTTTGAAACAAGCTGGCATTTTGCAATGAGCAACAAGTACGAATGTACTTAATCAATATGCGTGATTCGACCCATTTCGTCATGATGCACGACACTAATTTTTTGCGCACGGCCCTGATGAATCTGGGTTTCGTCCAGTTCAAAATAGCGTGCATAATCAGTTACATCCTTTTCATGCGTTCGCTTGACACTTTTCGCAGGGACATAATTGCTCCACAGTAACAACGCAACAGCACAGGCAATCAATGAAGTGATACCGTGTTCCAAGCCCAGACTAAGGGCATGGAAAATCTGATGGATGAGATGGCTTTTTTCTAGCTCGACAAGCGCCCAAACCAGAAGAAATGGACGCCATAAGAGTAACCATGCACCCCACATCATCATCGTAGAGGTATTTGATACATAGCGTCTGTGCCATGGCAACTGATGGCGCACGTCGATAATCAAATTGTTAGATTTCATGAAATTTTCTCGAAAACATGCTTAATATCTACATGCGCATGCCACGGTCAGGACTGACCCAGCGCGCGCGTTTTTCATCACCACGAAGCAGGACTTTTGGAAACGCCACGATTGTAGCAGTAATGGTAATTAACCAAAACACAAACGGGTACCAAATCATCCAGTAGTAGTTTTTACCTAAATTAGGCTCATAACGACTGTCCATCCATTTGCTTAAAGCAAACTGAAGTAAACAGGTCGCACCTAATAATATTCCGCTGCCATAAGGTAAAAATGGCGAGCTGATTCCAGACAACTCTCCAAGCGGTACTACAAAATGTAATAACCAGAGAATTGCCATAATAAGCATCAAATATGACCAGACCAGTGTTAGACATAATTCAAACATCAGCGGCCATAAAAAATTCAGTTTCGGCTTAAAGAACACATCCAGATTTTTGACTAAAACCTGTGCGCCTCCCATAGCCCAGCGCAAACGCTGTTTCCATAAACCATTTAAGGTTTCAGGCATTAAAATCCACACCAATGCATTGGGTTCAAAACGAATATCCCAACCAGCACGTTGTAGCTTCCATGTGATATCGATATCTTCAGTCAACATATTCGGCGACCAATAACCGACTTCATGTACCGCACTCTTACGAAAGGCAGTAATCACACCCGAAACGGTGAATAATCGTCCAAAACTACGCTGCGCACGTTTGATCATCCCAACAATAGAGGAAAACTCACCGACCTGAATCCGTCCCAATAAGGTAGAACGAGTTCGGATACGAGGATTCCCTGTGACCGCAGCTACAGTTCGATCTTGCAGAAAATGACGAATCATCCATTTGGCTGCATGTGGATCGAGCAAGGCATCACCGTCAATTCCAATCAAAAACTCAGCTTGAGTCAATAAGCTACCTGCTTGTAAAGCCACAGCCTTGCCTTGATTTTGCGCCAGATGAACCACACGTAACTTTTCAAATCGTTCAGCCAGACGGTCAAGCACTTCTGCGGTATTATCCGAGCTCCCATCATTGATCGCAATCACTTCAAAGTTAGGATAATCCAGACTGAGCGCATGGCTAATCGTTTCTTCTGCATTATCCCCTTCATTAAAGCAAGGAATAAGCACCGCCACCATTGGATAAACATCTAATTCCGCTGGTTGCTGATATGGGGGCTCTTTACGCTCTTTCCAATAAAAGATCAGCGCACCCATCATCCACAAATACGACATAAACAGCGGATAATAGAACACAAAGTTCAGTGCTGAATGCCATAAATGCTGTAAGGTTGTTGACATGGTCAATTCCTGCTACGGGACTAACTTTGAAGGTTTAGTCGCAAATACATCATGCAACATTTGGGTATCTGGATGATCTTTAAACGGATCATCTGGATAATATCCAACGTGCATAGCCCCCTGACTGTACAGGGAACGAATCGTATCGACGAGTTCTTGCGATGGCACAGGTTGATTGGTGCGCCAGTTAGTCGCCTGTAACTCAAATACGGTTTTTTTGATTCCGTTTGGATATTGTTTTACACGTTTCACAATATCCTGATAGAACTTGGTCGGATCTTCTGCTTGTTCCATGTAAGGCATGGCCATAATTGCAGTAAAATCGTAACGTTTTAGTGACTGCTCCAGAGACTGGGAGTACCAGTTTTCTGCATAAGGAGATAATGCGACTTGCGCATACAAATTACGGGCGGTCATTAAATAAGGCTGATAATAACGCACATCGGAAGCAAGCTTCATGGCAAAGTTATCTATGGTCTTGATTTTTAAATCAGTCCATTTAGATAACAAGGCATCATTATTCCGAATTTTTTCCAGATCAGTTGGCAAGCCTGCTTTGGCATAGGCTTTCAATGCATCTGGACTCGCATCTTCATAATCAGATAACGTGGTATCGTCATGGAACAGTATACCATCAAATGTGGAATATTTTGCCAAGTCAGTATAAATTCCTTCGATCACTTTACGTGCTTCAGGTGAATACGGACTTAAACGAATATATCCCATATTCAAATGGTCACTGTCTTTAGGCTGTTGGGTCACCACCAGTTTTTTAGAGGCTGGATTATTTTTCGGCAATTCCCATGCCATCAAAGGCATCCACGCATAAACACGATTGACACCTGTCCGCGTTGAAATCTGCCACGCGACACGATTAAACAAATCAGCGCGCATCGGAACATAACGATTGGGGAAATACACCATATCGGCAGAACCATTGGCATCTGGATCAGAAAAAGCTTGAAGATAAACTGTATTGACACCAGAGGCACGAATCCGATCTAAAACATGTCCCAAATTGCGTTCAATCTGTGCAGGATCAGGATCATAGATATAATCCAGATCGATATGCATGATTTTTTGCGGACGATTATTATCGGTCAGGTTCATTTGACGCGTTAAAATGTCTTGCGCCAAATCATCCGTACTTTCGCCTTTCATCACCAAAATACGACTGAGGTGCCCTAAAGATTTGGTCACATGGTCAGGCCCATCATCAAGTGTAATGGTAATCGGCATACCTAACTTTTTAGCAATCCGCACAGTTTCCATGTTATAGCGACCATAAGGCCAGACCATGACTCGTGGTGCCCGAATACCGTTGGCTTTAAACGTATCGATATTTTTCTTTAAATCATCACTAATGCGCTTTTCATAGGCACGATCAGACTCATAAGTTTTGGTTTTTGCATCATAAATACGTGTGGTTGCCGCAGGTTCAGAGTTGCCTTGTGGATTTCCCATGACACCATGATGCAAATCATAACTGTGGCTACCGATTTCGATTAAGCCACTGTCCTGCATTTCTTTAATTTCTTTCCAGCTTAATAATTTGCTGCGTTCAAGTTTTTCATCACCAAACTGCACCATTTTATTCGGCTTAACTTCCAGCCATTTTCCAACGACCGCTAATACTGCTGGGATTTTACGGGCTTTTAAAATCGGATAGGCATATTGATAAAATGATTGATAGCCATCATCCACAGTAAGTAATACAGGTTTAGGTGGAAGTTTGAGTTTACCTTCATTGGCTTTAATCAATTGATCTACACTAATAAAGTGATAACCGTTTTTAATCAGCCAATCCAGATGCATTTCAAAACGCTGTGGCGTTACAGCATAATCTGGAATAACAGCTTCCTTAGATGTTATTTCATGATAACCAATAATCGTGAGAGTCGACACATCGATTTGTGGTTCTTCTTCGGGTGCTTCACCTGTATGTGGATCAGTCACAGCTGGGATCTCCGCTGCTGTAGGCAAATCTGTTGTTGCAGGCGTTTCCGCATAAACAGAACTGACTCCTATAGAACCGAACAATAATGAAATGCTCAGAGTTAAAGATTGCAAGGGAAAGCGTGTTGGCATAGAAATATCATCTTTCAATTCGGGTTATTTTCTGAAGGCTTTGTCTGATCGAAAATATCTATTTTTCTATCCACAATCCATTGCTTTTGACAGAAATCCATCAGGCTTTTAACAGTGTCAGTTATACTAATCAAATCTGAAAAGAAACTTAAAAATTTTTGTAGGTTTTTCTTAACTTTACAGTCATATTGCAAGCTATAAAAAATTTTTAGATGAATATTCAAACATTTGTTTTTGTACAAAAAACACCCAAAAACCATTACAATCCATTGATTATTTTTGCATAAAAAAAGATGGCAAAATTACCATCTTTCTTATAAGAAAATTACAATAAAGTATAATCACTTCACTTAGTTTTTCTTAAAAATGTGACAAAACGTTCATATCACCACTTAATAAACTTCTTTCATAAGTCCCTTTTATTCATCCCTATGCAAGAAAAATAAAGAGCGTTCAAACCATAATGAAAGAAGTCTAATATTCAATGATTGCAAAATTTGGATTTTCAGCCATTTGTTCCAGATAATAACGTTCTTTTTGATACAAATATTTATATAAACGATTAATCCACTGTCCACGGCGGAAAATTTTGATCTTTTTATTGACCCCATCATAATCTAATAAAGTGATCGGCTCTCCTTCTTGAAATAGAGTGATACGATAATTTGCGGACTGATGCGGATGCATGGATAATGTCTCTTTAATCAATTCAACTTTATAGTCTTCATCGGCTTTGTTGCACAAATAGACGAAAGGTAGAGTTGTTCTAATCTTCAGATATTTATGCAACAGCCACCGTTTTAGCTGTACCAAGTTGAGTAAATTTATTCAAAATATCGACTCTTATTTGCAAGTCAACCACCTGACGATTAAAGCATCGACTAGATACACCTTGTCCAAGTCGTTTCAAGGCAAACATTTTAGCCTCTATTCGGGATCGTCGATGATAACCAATATCTCGTTTCCACTGCTTTTGACCCTTGTCCCAACAGCCTTGTACTGCATGATTTCTTGCTTTACCAATTTCATTTTCTG
>NZ_JEZN01000039.1:0-9659 GCF_000581715.1 Acinetobacter sp. 479375
AAATTGGTAAAGCAAGAAATCATGCAGTACAAGGCTGTTGGGACAAGGGTCAAAAGCAGTGGAAACGAGATATTGGTTATCATCGACGATCCCGAATAGAGGCTAAAATGTTTGCCTTGAAACGACTTGGACAAGGTGTATCTAGTCGATGCTTTAATCGTCAGGTGGTTGACTTGCAAATAAGAGTCGATATTTTGAATAAATTTACTCAACTTGGTACAGCTAAAACGGTGGCTGTTGCATAAATATCTGAAGATTAGAACAACTCTACCTTTCGTCTATTTGTGCAACAAAGCCATTTGCACCTGAGAAACTCATAATCAACTCCAAATATAGCTCAGAACTTCATCGCAAAGAACGCTATGTTATTAATGCATTACAACTATTGGAGCACCCTACAAGTATTAATCTGCTTTCCAAATTAATCCCCCAAATAGCTTCCGACATTAATGACATTAACCCACCTTCGTGCCGTACTGTAGCAAGATGGATCAATAAATATCAAAGTTCTTCTCAGAATAAACTGTGCTTGCAAAATAAACATTCAGGTAATCGCAGTTTACGATTCTCTCCTGAAATTTATCAAATTCTAAATCAAGCAATCAATGAAATCTATTTAAAGCCTGAATACAGAAGTGGTAAAGACGTACTTGCCTATATGCTTGGTAGATTCATGGAACAAGGCATCCCATTAGAACAGTTACCAACACTTCGTAGTATCCAGCGACATATCAAAAAATTAGATCCTTATATTGAATTTAAAATGAAAAAAGGGTCCCGAATAGCGAAGAAAAAATTTCAAGCTGCTGGCAAAAGTATCATTAGTCCATTCGCTCTTTATATGGTCGAAATTGATACACACTATTTAGATCTAATCGTGATTGATCCGAAGACGAAACTTGCCTTAGGTCGACCATTTCTCGCATGTGCAATTGATATCTACTCTAGAGCCATTGTTGGAACTTATATCAATATGTACCCCCCTAGTGCTGCAACTACATTAGAAGTCATCAAAGATATGATTACTCGGCCAAACCAAAAGTTACCAGGAGGAATCCCAAGTATCGTCATTCCAGATAATGGAGTGGAGTTTAAAAACAATGCTCTCGAACGAGTATGTGAACAGCTGAAAATTACTTTGACTCCTTCCCAAGTAGGTACACCTAATAACAAACCTCATATTGAACGTTTTTTTAGTACGCTCACACATGGGATTATACAAAAACTACCGGGTACAACTTTTTCTAATCCAACGAATAGAGGTGAATATAATTCAAGTAAAATTGCACAATTAACTTTAGAACAATTAAAACAATATATAGATACTTGGATTCATGAGGTTTATCACCGATCTATCCATCACACGACAGGACGTTCACCTATCATCATGTGGCAAGATGCCATTGAAGATATACGACCGAGTTTTCTTACAGATATAGATGCAAAAATTTTATGCCGTAGGCCTATTGAAAGAAGCATTAATCACGGTCAAGTACGTGTAGATGGTATTAGTTATTTTTCACATGCTCTAACTACACTACAAGCTAAAGGCATAAAAAAAGTTACCGTGCTTATAGATGATTTAAATTTAAATGAAGTTTTTATCATTGATCCCGACAAAAAAGATGTAATCATTCAAGCAGATTCAACCAATCAAGACTATACATTTAGATTAACACGAATAACTCATCTTGAAGTTCAAAAACTAAAGAAAATTCAATCTCGATCTGATAAACAAAAAATTGGTCCGATGTCCGATTTATATTATCTGTATAAGCTTATGCATGAGATTCAAACTAATCTTGTGAGACGAAAGCCAAGATTGAAACCACTTACTCTTGAACTTCCGAAGCAGCTACAGAGGATCGAAGAACAACTATTCTCAAAAGACAAGGATATTGTTGAACAACCTGCTTCCACAATAAATGTACCTACACCAATTAATCAATTTGGTTCATTGGAGGTATTTAAACATGGAAAAATTTGAGAATCGTTTTGAACAAATTCGATCGATTAACAATATTGTTATCACTTCCAATGAATTCATGGTCGCTTTCACAGGCATACAAGATTGCGTAAAAAGAAGTATTTCATTTAGCGAACCAGTTGGATGTATGCTTCTTGCTGAAGGAGGACTTGGAAAAACCACCCTCTGTAAAACAATCTTGAGTCTTATGCCTCGTACAGAAAAAATTGAGAAGGATCATAAGAAAAATATCATCCCTGTATGTTATGTAGAGGTACCATCGCCTGCCACAGTTAAATCATTAGCAATAACGATGCTCAAAGAGCTTGGCGATCCTACTTATGAAAATGGGTATGGCACTACTGAATACTTAACTAGCAGGCTTATTTATTTACTCGCACAATGCGAAACTAAGCTTATATTCTTAGATGAATTTCACCATTTATTTGAGCGTAAACCAACATCTACAAGAATGAATCGGACTACAGGCAATTGGCTTAAAACGCTAGTAAACCGAACAGGGATTAGTTTTTGTTTAGTTGGTTTACCTGAGTTTGTCCCACTACTTCAAGTTGATAGCCAGATTGCTCGTAGATTCCCTTTCATCTACCACCTAAATCCATTAACTGTTGATCCTTCAAATGGCGGGAGCATGTTTGCATTTCTTGCTGAAGTTGCAAGAACACTCAATAAGCAAAATATCACTTTCTCACCACCTCTAAATAGCCAACTTGTAGGCATGCAAATTCAACTAGCAACAAAAGGCTATCACTCATACGTAATGAGCCTGATTAGAGAAAGTATCGCACATGCTTTACATGATAATAGGCAAGTAATAACTCCCCTTGATTTCAGTTATTCATGGAAATTAGGCATCACGCTCTACATTAGCAAACAAAATAAAAATCCATTTGAAATGAACATTTCACAAATCATTTCATTAATTTAATAGTCAGAATTATGCAAAATCCTCTTTTAATACAAGCAATACCTCATGAAGATGAGTCACCAATGAGTTTCTTGTTAAGAACAGCAGAACTCAATGCACATAGTTCAATTTTTAATTTAATAGGCAAAGAAAAGTATAAATCTATCATTCGTCAGTCTTTGAATTATCATATTTCTGATATGAAACGCTTCACTCAAGTGTTAGAAGTATTAAATCTTGATAGTTCTTATAAATTTCTAGCTTTTGAAAGATCAAGGCCAACCAATAGATCTCCTATAATGATTGGAACAATTGAAGTCCCCCATGAATTATTAGAATTAGAAGGTTTACGCTACTGTCCTACTTGTCTTTTTGAAAAAGCATATCTTAGAAAAATATGGACATTAAAGCCTATACATGCATATCCAATACATTCTTGTTTGTTAATTGATTCTTGTCCTGAATGTAAGAATTTTCTTCTCCCCAAAACAGGGGTTCTAAACTGTTCTCGCTGCGGTTTTAAATTATATAAAGGACCTGTACAAAAAGTAAAATCAATGGAAAGTATCTATTGGTTTCTTGACATACTTACGCATAGTTCAAATGAAGTTTTTTCAGATTTTGCATCTTGCTGGAAAGCATTCAATTCTTTCTTACAAGATGATAATTCCAATACAAATGAAAATATTTTTTTTAAAGTATATGAATATTTTTCTGACCCAAAGACTTCTGCCATAAAATTAAGTGAAAATATTAACAGTAGAAGTGAGAATTCTCATCCACGTATTCTATTGCTACCATTTCTAAAACATAAAAAACTTTTCAACAAGCATATTAAAATCACCGAAAAGAATTCTTCAGAATATAGAATTAGTGAAAATAGTATTTCCAGAAATCTTAGAAATTATGAAATACAACTGATCTTAAATATTTCTCGATTTGAGCTTGAAAAATTGATAGAAAATGACTTTTTGAAGCTTGGACAGAAAGAACTCTATAAAGGAGATATTGCTAGCAGAGACATAGAACACTTCTTAATTGATACATATTCTCAACCTAAATCTACACTTCTCACTAGCATCGAAGCACCCGCAGACAATGATAGTATGCAATTAAAGGATGTTGCTAAGTTGTTAGATATCAATTATGACCTTGCTAGAAAACTAGCAAAATCTGGATGGTTCAAATTAGATAATACAAATGAAATACCACAGACTTTCAAAAAATATTCAAAAGAAAAGGTGAATGAATTCAAAGAAAATTACATACTCGTTAGTCCACTAGCAACACAACTAAAGGCATCTCCAACTAATCTAGTGGAAAAATTAAGGGCTTTAGGTATTACTCCTACTAATGGTCCACATATAGATTCAACTGCAATCAATATTTTTTTAAAGATTGATGTCCAAGATATAAAACCAGATGACTTAAGTATGATTAAGAGCTATCCAACACGTTCTGGAAGACAAAAAAATGCGTTAAAAAATGTGCCCCAGAGTACCGAGTATTATTCTTTAAAAGATGCTGCTTCCATACTAAAAATCAGCTCTAACAAAGTAGCTGTACTTGTTCACAGAGGGATTCTTGTGAAAGATGAGAACAATCCTTTATCAATTCAGATCCAAGAAAGTTCGCTGTTAAATCTTAAGAACAAACTCAATAGCGAAAATTATATTTCCTATGTAGATGCAGCAAAGCAATTAAATTGTCCTATTAATTGGATAAAAAAATATTGGTGTGATACGGGATTCTTACATATTGAAAATTTAGTTTACTGGAAGCTTATTAACAAGAATGAGCTAACTGAAGTTTTGAAGTTAAAAGATGAATTCATAACTGGTGCTGAAGCAAGCACCCTTTTAGGTATGCCTCACTCTCATATCACCAACTTACAAAGCCAAGGGCTTATAAAACCTTACTATTTTGGAAAAAATGAGAAAAAAATTAGGCTTTTCAATATAAAAGATATCTTGTCATTAAAACGCTAACCATTTAATCTTATAAAATTAGCTATACATTCAACAATGCTCAGATAGGTGAGCTGTTTAAGGAACTAAAAATTGATGAGTAGCCTGAAAGATGCTTTTGAAATTTTAGAAAAAACAATAGTACTTGTACTGCCCCACCTCCAAAAAACAAAGAAGGATATTCAACTATATAAAGACTTAAAAGAACAAACCAATGATCAACAAGAAAAAGAAGAATATGATTCCAAAATTAAAGATTTATTAGTTTATAAGACTACGAAAGGTTCTGGTTTTACAAATACAAGTATAAGAGATTTCAATAAAAGATTTCCAAATGCTCAATTACACTCACACCACTATAAGTTCATGACTGATCAAGAAAAAAGGCTAGTGAAAATAAGTCGTAATTTAGATGGGAATATAACAAATGTAGAGTCGATAATAAGCAAAGAACAAATGAATGAAGATGAAATGAAAAATGCTAGAAACATATTTTTAGGATTTTCTATTATGCTGATTCCTACTTTTTTAGAATCTTCACTTATGACTTCTCTTTTTTCTAAATACATACCAATAATTAATCAATTAATTGAAAATAAAATACTTTTTTCTACTATTATAATTTCATCTATTTTAGCATCCATCTTTGTAGTTATTAGATCGATTAAAAATGTATTTGATATCTATACTCTACAAGAACTAATAAAATACAAAGTAATTCAAGAAATACCAACTATTCAGACACAATTGACATCTGCTTCAGAAGTCATAATTGATCAAACAAATTCTCAAATTACAGGTAGAACGGAAAATAATTAGTAAATCATAAAGTTAAATATCATTCTTTGAAAGAGTAAATAAATTTTTCTACGTAGTACTGTTCTCACAATTTAGCAATTACTTATTTTATGAATAAATTATCTGATAACTACACTCATTTAGAAGCTCTTTTAAATGGATACTCCTCAAATACTTACAAGTAACTTATAAATATAATAATCATATTAATGCCCAAATGCTTTCTCTCTTTTTAGTAAATTCTGAATTGTCTACACCAAAGTTAAATAGAATTAATGTTGTAGTGGTGACCAATGGAACCTTTGAATAAAAAACAAATATTAATCAATTACTTTAACATTCTTTGAGGAACACGGACTACTGTTAATTATGCTGATTGGTGTCAAATTCATGTTGATATGCCCATACAATCCTTGATTTTAAATATAAATCAATAAGTTAAATCATAAGTCATCAAAAACACATTTAATGTTTACTTTTTAATCAAAAAAAGATGCTTTTTAGGGAATTGCTCACTCTAAGTTCTAGTTATATTTATCTCACCAAGTTAATCAAATCAAAGGAAAAAACAATGGGTAAGTTAGTAAATGGTCCAAGCACAACAGGTAATCCTTCTGGCAGTGGTCGTGGCAATAATCCACCTAAAGGTAAGTAACCTTTAATGACAGCTCGCTCAACTACTCGGTGGTTGAGCGAGCTTTTGTAAATCCGTTGGCCATTGACTAGTCAGTATATTAGAACCTGCCTTTTTATAAAAATTAGAAAAAAACTCCCAAAACTCATAGTAAATCCCATGCATATAAGCCGTGTTTTCAGGTCTAGATTCATAATCATTTTGAAAAAATCTGTAGACAATCCACAATAAGAATAAAGTGTTATTGGGCTTATACTCAGTTTCTCTATTCAGCAAAATATTGATTGTTTCTTGGCTAGTCCTTTTGCAATTATCGACTTCACTTTCATCACGTTCAACAGTGTCTGAAAGCAATCAAAGAAAGTCTGTGTAAGTAATAGAAAAGCCTTCGTTAGCTTTTTTTATAAAATTTTCTTTTTTTTCCGTATAATTCAATAAATAGTTTGAAAAGTTTAAGCCATGGGAAGTGGAGGGCTTTTCATCATCCAAATTTAAAGCAGCAAATGTTGCCATTAGAGTCAATAAGCTACGACTAGGATTAGTCCATATAGCCTTATGCTTACTAATCTTAGTAATCTTACCCTCTCGCCACTGAAAAGTTTTTGGGTTTAATTTTTTTTGGAAAAACCATCCTAAAAATATCGGTTCAATCTCTTTAAAAATAGAATGGTGAGTTAATATATCTAAGTGAGAAAGAAGTGAATAAAGACTTAAAACAAACACACTTTGTGCAAGAATATCTGAATTTTTCTGACTAATAGCTTCGTTCCAAAAAGCATCCAAAGTTTGATCTTGAATTTTTAAAGCTCCAAAATTAGCCAAAAATATTTGAAGATTATTAAAATTCTGTTTATTGTAAGCGTCCGCTGAACCCCATGCCTATTTTTTAATTCGGTTCAGGTTTCCAGCGGTGTGGTAGCAATTCTTCAATCTGAGTCACTTTATGTGTCGGCAACCTTTTCAGCACATCACTTAAATAGGCATAGGGATCCAGCCCATTCAGCTTTGCTGACTGGATTAATGTCATAATATTGGCTGCTCGCTGACCGCTGCGCAGCGAACCTGCAAATAACCAGTTCTTACGTCCCAACGCCCAGGGGCGCATCTGGTTTTCCACCCAGTTATTGCAAATCGGTAGATTGCCATCATCCAGATAGCGGCTTAAGGCTGGCCAACGCTTCAGAGTGTAATTGATCGCCTTGGCGGTTGGAGAACTCGATGGCACAGTCAGTTGATGTTGGTTGAGCCATTCATACAGTTGTTGCATCACCGGTTGACTATACTGTTGTCGGTATTCGCGGCGCTGTTCTGCTGTACCATCGGTCTTTTTCCTGAGTTCTGCTTCTATGGCATACAGTTTCTGAATCAGCACTAATGCCTGTTCAGCGACCTGACTTTTCCCAGTTACATGCAGTTCATGGAATTTACGACGTGCATGCGCCATGCAGCCCACCTCAATGACATCGCCTGATTTAAAGCGTGCTTTATAACCACTGTAATCATCACAGACTAGATAGCCCTGCCAGCCTTTCAAGAACTCTTCAGCATGCTGGCCTGAACGACTATCCTGAAAGTCATAGATCACCGCCTGAACTGGATTGTACTGTGTAGTGGCATAGGCCCAGACATAACCTTTCTTCGGTTTTTTATTATTCTCACCCATCCGCATGATGGTGACCGGTGTTTCATCTGCATGCAGCACCTGCTGTTGTAGTACCACCTCTTTTAAGGCATTGGCCAGAGGTTCCAGTTCTACACCGCAGCGACCTATCCAGTCAGATAAAGTTGATCTAGAAAGTTCGATTCCCGCCCGCTGATAGATCAGACGTTGACGGTACAGCGGCAAATGATCGGCATACTTCGATACCAGCACATGGCTGAGCAATTCAGGTGAAGCAATGCCTTTATCAATCACATAGGCGGGCATCGCTTGCTGAGTCAGAGTGTCACACTGATCACAGACCCATTTACCACGCACATGCTGTTCCTTATAGAACTGTGCCGGTCTGAAATGCAGTTTTTCACTGACATCTTCGCCGATACGACGGAGTTGGCAGCCACAAGCACATTGGGTTGATGCAGGTTCATGCTCAATACGGATGGTGTGTAGATGATCTGGCAGTGGTCGACGTTTAGGTTTGTTGACTGTTGCTTTGTGTGTCGCTGCATTGGTTTTATCTGCATTTAGCCGTTCCAGTTCTAGATCAACCGCGGCAATATCTTCTTCAACCGCTTCATCCCACAGATGGATTTGTTTTGCCGTTAAGTGTTCATTCTTTTGGGCGAATTCGTGCTTTTTAAACAGCGCCAGTTCATGCTCGTATTTTTGATTGAGAATAGAAAGATGCTGAACTTTGGCATCCAATTGCTGGTTTGATTTTTCTAATTCTTGATTTGATTGTGCCAGAGACTGATGCTGCATTGCCAACTGTCTGGTAAATTCCAGCAGTTGTTCATGGGTCAGTTGGTTTAAGTCAGGCAGTGTATTCATGACCGCAGTATGCCTGAGGTCATGAAGAGAATGAAATAGAACGTTTGGAGAATAGCAGAATGCACCAACCTGGTTTAGAGCATCGTCACTACCTGCTGTCGTCCAATGCGCTGCCAGGGCAAACCCTGGATCAGTGCCTGTAACTGTTCCGGGCTGAGGGCCACGGTTTCACCTTGGTGAACTTGAGCCCAGTGAAATTTACCCTGTTCCAAACGCCGGGCACACAGCCAGATGCCCAGTCCATCATGTACCAACACTTTCATACGATGGCCACGTTTATTACAGAACAGGTAAGCACAATGCGGTTTGATGTAGCCAAAGGCTCTCACCACCTGGGCCATGGTCGTATCCATACCTGCACGCATGTCCATGGGCTGAGTAGACAACCAGATTTCATCAATGCGGATCATGTTGCAAGTGCCTTGAGTAATTCTGCCAAGGCAGGTATTTCTGATGTCTGCCATTTTAGCTGAATATCATTATTCGTATGAGGCACGGTGATACACAACGTGATCCTCTCATCAATAGGTTGGCTGATTGCAGCAGTGTAAGGCAAAGCAATAAATGCTGGATTCACATGAGTAGGATCTTGCACGGCACCATCATGATGGCTGAAGATCCTGATCCAACGACTGACAAGGTTGGCATTAATACTATGTTGCAGTGCGACCGAAGCGATCGAGGTATTAGGATTTTTACAGGCATTGACAATACTGAGTTTGAATTCTTTGCTGTATGTTCTGCGTTTTTTAGCAACAGGAGGTGTTGCTGAATATATATCCATGTTCATGGATTAAGTCCCCACTTGTTTTTAGGTGGGAACTAAATTAAGGCTTATAGGATCGCTTGGTAAGGCTGTGTTAGCCGGATGCTTA
>NZ_JEZN01000040.1:0-9199 GCF_000581715.1 Acinetobacter sp. 479375
AAGATGTAATTTCAGCCATTGACGATGTTGGTTTACGCCATGTTTTTTACGCACCCATTCCCCATCACCTGTAACTTTGATCCCTGTGCTATCAACTAAAATATGCAAGTCTTCCTGTGGATTTTTTGCTGATTTATGTAGAAGTGGCTGCAGCTTATCTGCTCGCCGACTCAATGTTGAGAAGTCTGGAACATTCCAGTCGAGGTGAGCCATTTGAAAAAGGCTTTGAATGAAACCTTGTGTTTGGCGTAAAGCCAGTTGGAACAGGTTTCGTATCGTCAGGGCAAATTGAATTGCTATATCAGTGTAGGTAGGTTGACGTCCTTTTTTTCCAGTAGGTGTTGCAGACCATTGCATTTGGGGATCAAACCAAATGGTGAAAGCACCCCGTTGACGTAAAGCCTGATTGTACTCAGACCAGTTCGTTGTTTTGTATCGGCTTTTTGATTCTGTATTCATCTAACATGTATGGGGATGAAATTTATTTATGCAACAAAGCCAATTTGAATTAGGCAAATTTTGCCAAAACTTCTAAGAATGGTTCACGCTGACGCGGAAATTCAGCAATCACATCATGAATACGTTGGCCTTGAGGATTAGTGGCATTGACATCACGACCATCTGCAACAAACTGTTGGTTGATTATAAAAAATTATACGAACTAAACTGTCGCAAGGAATACAAACTTAATCATTAATAAAGATGATTAAATACATGCAATGAATAAAGACAAAAGCCAATTCAACCCACACCTCAGGCTTGACTTCGAATTTAAATAAATGAATTATTAAACAAATTTATTCTATTTCTCTGTCAAAGAATGAGGCTACTGCAAATGATATGGTTCACACTCATACACAACTATTTCATTTTTTAAATATTGATTTAAGGTCATATAAATATATTATACTTTTATTTTACAACCGAATTATTTTTCACTCAAAGTTTTATCATAAATTTTCCATATTATTTAGCTTAATCTTATAAGCAAATTTCCAGACTGATTATTCAATAAAATTTATATCTTCATCACAATATAGAATGAATTGTGTATTCTGAATGACAGTCTCAAATTAAATAAAAAATAGAATTAACAAAAATTAAACACTTTATTGGAGATATTAAATGCAACAAAAATTTGCATCTCATTTTAGTCGTGATTATCCATTGATATTGAATAAAATCACACAGAGCATTTTTGTTTCAGTTTTTGGGGCTTCTGTTCTGGGATTGACGGCATTTTCAATGCAGGTTAATGCAGAAGATATTCAAGTGAATTCATCAACCACGGCAACAGTCAACTCTACGGTTCAACCAGCTAAAGCGGAAGACGTGGTTCAACTAGCAGATGTAGTTGTTACGACCCGTCGCCGTGAAGAAAAGGCACAAAATGTCCCTACACCGAT
This sequence comes from Acinetobacter sp. 479375, assembly GCF_000581715.1. Taxonomy (NCBI): domain Bacteria; kingdom Pseudomonadati; phylum Pseudomonadota; class Gammaproteobacteria; order Moraxellales; family Moraxellaceae; genus Acinetobacter; species Acinetobacter sp. 479375. Next base: position 1,407 of record NZ_JEZN01000040.1, read on the forward strand.
TACAATTTTAAGTGCCAAAACACTCGAAACTCAGCGCTTAAGTAAAATTGAAGATTTGCAACAGGCCTTGCCAAGTCTCAATGTGGCATTTTTAAACCCACGCCAGTCCAGTGTTGCAGTTCGCGGTTTGGGAAATAATCCAGCGAGTGATGGTCTCGAGGCCAGTGTCGGGGTTTATCTGGACAATGTTTATCTAGGTCGTCCTGGAATGGCGGTGTTTGATCTGCTAGATATCGCTCAGCTTGAACTATTGCGCGGTCCTCAAGGCACGTTATTTGGCAAAAATACCACTGCGGGCTTATTAAATATCAGTTCAAAATTACCGACTTTTTATCCAGACAATTCTGCTGAAATTTCTTTTGGTACACGTGATTATTTGCAGGCAAAAGGGAGTTTTTCCGATGCGCTATCAGAGACAGTCGCAGGACGTTTATCTTTTTATAAAACTACACAGGATGGCTTTGTTAAGAATAGCTATGATGGCAAAGACTATAATGATACCGATCGTTTAGGCGTACGTAGTCAGATATTGTGGAAGCCACAAGACAATTTTAATTTACGTGTCATTGCAGATTATAACAAACAGGATGATAACCAGGGCGCAATGCTGATGTATTATCAGGGGCCAACCTTTAACAGCCCTGCATTTGGCGCAAATTACAATCGTTTTATTGATAATGCCCAAGCTTCAGGCGCGAAAAATCTATATAACAATTGGAAAGATTATCAAATTGATTCCGATGCCAGACAGCATATGTTCGTTGAACAAGGCGGTGGCTCGGCTGAAGCCAACTGGACCTTAGACAGTGGTAAAAAACTGACCTCGATTAGTGCTTATCGATTTTGGCATTTTACCCCGACAAACAGCGACCTGATCAGTTCAAATGCTTTAATCAATGGCGGCGTTTCGGTAAAAGATGAACAATATTCACAGGAAATTCGTTTTGCTTCAGCCGATCATCAAGTCATTGACTGGGTGACAGGCCTATATTATTTCCAACAAAATCTAAAAAATAAAAATTTCACGATTTATGGAGATGTAGCAGACGCATTTTATTTATATAACGTACCAACGGTACGATCTCTGATTGCCAGTGGTCAATCCAATATTTTAGATAATCGCTCGTCCTATAGCTATGGCACGACAGACACGAAAAGCTCGGCCATATTTGGACAAGGCACATGGCATGCCACCCCCCAATTTGATGTGACCGCAGGCGGACGCGTCACTTATGAAGATAAAAGTGCCAGTATTGTTCGTACGGCTCCGATCGGCGGCAAAGATATTGCAACCATTTCTGTAGCAGAACGGAATCTACTTAACGCCCAACTTGGTGCTTATGATTCAGGTGACTTATCGCAAAATAAAGTCAGTTACTCTGGGCTACTCACGGGAAGCTATCGTTTTAATCCACAAAATCTGTTGTATACCACTTATTCTCATGGGGAAAAATCGGGAGGATTTAACTTAAGTGTTGGTTCTGCACCGACTGCGGGCGCAGACTCACTCAAAGTTGATCCTGAAAAGGCCGATAATTATGAAATTGGTTTAAAACAGAACTTTTTAAATAATAAATTACAGGTCAATAGCAATATATTTTGGATTGATGTCTCTGATTATCAAACCACGAGCTATGAACAAGTCGGTAGTTCGATTGTCAGTGTCTTAGCCAACGCTGGTAAAGTGCGCAGCCGAGGTTTTGAGATCGATACCACTTATCAACCCATTCGCCGTTTAACCCTTAATTTTAATGGTTCATTGAACGACACCAAATATACCGAATATAGAAATGCCCCTGCGCCATCCAATATTTCCATTCCAACAGGTGTGAATACTCAGGATCTTTCTGGCGAACGGGTGTATGGCGTACCTAAATGGATTGCTAATTTTAATTTCCGCTATGACTTACAGGAAAAAAACAACTGGCAACCGTATGTTTCAGGCAGCTATGCATGGCGTGACTGGTCGTATGGCACTTTAGACAATAATCCAGAAGCCAAAATTAAAGCATACGGTTTGGTCAATGCCAGCTTTGGTGCACGTCATCGCTTTGGAGAAAATGAAATTGATGTTTCGGTTTGGGCAAAAAATCTGACCGATCAAGCTTTTGTCACTAATGCATGGAATTCTTCAAATGGCACTGTGCTTGCCAGTGCAGGACAGCCAAGAACTATTGGTGCGACCGTTAAAGTGAATTTTTAAGACCAGATTTAAAAATAACATTTCAACTTTATAGAGTATTAGTCATGAAAATAATGAATTTGAAAACCACATTGTCAACTACATTGCTCGCAATGATGCTACCCATCCTTCATGCTGCACCGAGTGTTTATCCAACTGGAGTGACCATTTACGACCCAAACAAAGCCAACCCTCAGTACGTAATTTTTAGCGGTGCGGACAATAAAACCCATCTGATTGATATGAATGGAAATGAAGTCAAGCAATGGAATTATAAAGGTTTTCCTTCTGCGGTTATTGATCCGCAGTTCACTGGTGGCGTGAAAGGCAGACTGTTATTACAGCTTGAAGATCAGACAAATTCACCCAAACTAGCCTCTGCTGGCAATGGGCTCAACAATAAAACTGTCGGAGAAATTGATTGGAACGGTAAGACCGTGTGGCAATGGAGTGGAGAATCGAAGATACCCGCCGCCCAACAACATCATGATATTCGGAGGCTTCCGAATGGTAACACCTTGATCTTGGCTAATCTTGTGCACAAAGTATCAGGATTTAAAGTTCCCGAAGTGATTGATGATGTGATTTATGAAGTCGATGCACAAGGCAAAACTGTCTGGAGCTGGAAAGCCTCGGATCATTTAAATGAATTTGATTTTACTCAGGAACAACTGAAACTGGTCTTCGCCACTCAAAACCCTGATTATCTACATATTAACAATCTGGCACCGATTGGTCCGAATAAATGGTTCGATGCAGGTGATGCACGTTTTCATCCTGACAATCTCATCATAGATTCACGAAATGCCAATTTCATTGCCATCATTGATAAAGCGACAGGGAAAATCGTCTGGACACTTGGCCCAAACCTACCCGCCATCAATCCTAAAACAGCCAATACAGTTCCTCGACCTGTCGATCAAATTAGCGGGCAACATGATGCACATATAATTCCAAAAGGTTTAGCAGGCGCGGGCAATTTATTGGTGTTTGATAATCAGGGCGATGCAGGTTATCCATCTGTTCAACGTGGTGTGCTTTCAGGTTCGCGTGTGCTAGAAATTGACCCGATTAAAAAAGAAATTGTGTGGCAATACACTGCATCCAATTCAGCACAACCTGATTGGGCATTTTTCAGCTCCTTTATTAGCAGTGCACGACGCTTGCCAAATGGTAATACCCTCATTGATGAAGGTCAAAATGGTCGTTTCTTTCAGATTACACCACAAGGAGAAATCGTTTGGGAATATGTCAGTCCTTATATTGGTCAAGCCCCTAATGGTAAAGCCAAAAGTAATTGGGTTTACCGCGCATTACCAGTACCTTACTCATGGATTCCAGAGACAGTAACTCATAGCGAAAAGAAAGCTACACCTAACATATCAAGTTCTTTAAACTAATTTCAAAGAATACTAACTTTGTTTACATTTAATCATTTTAAAAATAGCCCTATCAAATCGGGCTATTTTTATAACTTTAATCAAATCAATGATCTTATCTTTATGTAAAAAGTATATCCAATGGACTTTGTTGCACAAAGATTTAAAAATTAAGATTTCTCTTATCTACATAAACTTAAGTCATAGCTCGGATAAGCCAATCTGAAAAACATTAAGAGAAAATGACTCCAGCCCTATTCATCAAGTTGAAGCTAGAAAACATCACAAAATAGAAAAAAACTATTAATAAAATTAGAACTATCAATTTTACAGATTATAAATTTAAATTCATAATTAACACATATTCCAAAGTTAAGCTTAAAGCAGAGATAGAGCAACTTCCTCAAGGGTGTTTCTCCCAACTAACATCCTTTTCAGCCCAACCACTCTCTTATCGGTTGGGTTTTTTTTATCTTCAGTTTTATTATCCAAATATCTTTTTATAATCATTTTCATTTATCAAAGATCAAGCAAAAAAAAGCCCAACCTTGGGGAAAGCTGGGCATATAAAAAGTAAAACTTTTAAAACAATTCGTTTGAGAAACTAAAATCCGACCAAACCAGTCAAGATTTCTTGATGCAATTATCTAAAAAAATTTGATTGATGTAAAGCGTATTTATATAAATTACTATGTTTTTTTCCTGATTTTTACCATTCTTTACAGAGCGGCATCACACTTCTTCATATTAATGGTTAATGTTTTAACAATTTTATCTTTTTAAACCAAACAAACATCATTCGATTTAATTTTTTAGTGTGATTAATTTCACATTAATACACATAAACATAATAAATTTGGCATGATATTCACTTTAAAGAAAAATATTTAAAAGTTTTTATCAATTAAAAATAAATTAATAATTTAATTTTACAATCAAAAAACACGCTTCTTTTTACGCTTACTTACATTTTTTGGGTAGCAATCAAGCTTCTAGCTAATTGTAAAAATAGTAATTTTTTTCCGGTTGACAAGATTTATTTTAAATGATCACTTTTTATTCAGATACTTAGCTGACCCGAGAGCCTTGACTCTGCCTGTTTTTAATATCATTGACTTCATAAATTGTTACAATACAATGACCGCAGCTTAATTTTCTTGTTAACGCTGGAAACTACTATGAAAAAACTCGGTTTAGCCACTGCTTTACTTTTAGCCATGACCGGTGCTCACGCATATCAAGTTGAAGTTCAAGGTCAATCAGAATTTGTAGATACGACTGCGAATGATAAAAACTTTACAGGTGACCTTAACGGTACATTCTATTTAAAGGATGTTGATGCATCTAAAGGCCCTTTAGCTGAAGCCGCATTTTTGAACCAAGCTTCTAGCGTTTCGCTTGGTTATAGCTATCAGCAATATGATGTGAAAGATGGTATTAATTACCACATTGGCACTTATGGTGCAAAAGGTGAAGCTTATCTTCCAACACCTTATGTTCCTGTTTATGCAAGTGCATCTTATAACCATACCGATGCTGATGGTAAAAATGAAATCTCTCGTGATGACCACGGTGACCGTTACTCACTTGAAGTTGGTGCAATGTTGCTTCCTAACTTCTTAATGGCTGTCGGTTATACCAGTGTGGCTGATCAGTTCTCTTTAGATACTTTTGGCATCATGAACAATGGTATCTACTCGGCAGTCAATCAAACTGCTGCGATTCAAGACGATCAAGATGCTGTGACTGCACGTGCGAAGTATGTAGGTCCAATCGACGGTACGAATATGGCAGTCGGTTTTGAAGTTGCTGGTGCGTTTGGTCAGGAAAATCAATATGGTTTAAAATCTGATCTTTACTTAACACCAAAACTCAGCGTTGGCGCAACATTTATTGGTAATGATGGCGAAGCAAACATTAAAGGTGATGATTTAGGTCGCTTTAGACAAGCTTGGGGAGCGAATGTAAATTACTTCATTACTCCTGCTGTTGCGGTGGGTGCATCTTACCTAAAAGCAGATGTTCAAGGTTCAGATCTTGATACGCAAACGATCGGTTTGAACGCTAAAGTTCGTTTCTAATAGATTCTGACTTTACAAAAAAAAGAGGACTCAAGTTGAGTCCTCTTTTTTTGCGTTAGGTGGTTCGCACAACATTTAAGAAATATAAATGGCGTTCATATTGATCAATAATATCCTGAATCAAATCTTCTTGTGTCCAGTCCATCACATCATAATTCTGCCCACCTTCTCGTAAAAACACCTCTGCCTGAAAATATTCTTCATTTTCGGTAGCTTGATCTTTCACCATGAAGCTTGGTGGCACTGTTTCACGTGAAACCACATTATAAATAAAGTTAATTTCATCATGGTGATCCACTTTCAACACCAAACCATTTTCAGTGTTTTCTATTTTTGCTGTCAAATGTCGACGACGAAATTCTTTTTGAATACTTTCAAAGGCCCTATTCACTGTCGTCTGAATATATTCATCCACTTCCTGTTTGGAATGTGGATAATGCATAATCAAGCCTAAACGCTGTTGCCAACTACGCGGATTTTGAATCGCGCGCGGCGTAGTACGCGCCTCTTGGATTGACTGCATTTTGGTACTGTCAATCCTCAGTGCCTTAATTAAACCCCAACAAATCAATAACATGATCACCGTGAAAGGCAAAGCACTCATGATGGTTGCCGATTGCAAGGCGGTTAAACCACCTGCTAGCAATAAAATAATGGCCAAGGCTGCCATGACCACAATCCAGAATAGACGTTGCCATACAGGTGAATCATCGGATTTTGCAGTCAGATAATCAACCACCAGTGCACCAGAGTCTGCGGATGTCACAAAAAATAGAATCACCAGAATCGTGGCCAGCAAACTCATTACACCAGATAGAGGCAATGTGCCCAAAAACTCGAATAATGCAACCGATGAATCGCCTTGTATCGCGGTAAGTAAACCTATATTTCCATCATGTAAGACACTATAAAGCCCCGCATTGCCCATAAATCCCATCCAGATCAGGGTGAATCCCGTCGGAATAAATAAGACCCCAATAATAAACTCACGAATGGTGCGACCTTTGGACACTCGAGCAATAAACATTCCCACAAATGGTGACCATGAAATCCACCATGCCCAATACATAATCGTCCAGCCACCAATCCAACCTGTAGGTTGATAAGCATAAAGATTAAAAGTCATATCAAACAGGTTAGAAACATATTGTCCTGCATTTTGGATAGTCGTTTGCAGCAGATAAATGGTTGAGCTAGCAAAAAACACGAACAGCAATAAAATGACAGCCAACGCCAAATTAAGTTCAGCAAGACGTTTAATCCCTTTATCGAGTCCTAATCCGACAGACAGACTCGCCATAGCACTGACCATAACAATCAGGATAATTTGTGAAGTCGCGGAGGTTTGCAAACCAAATAAAGGTAGTGTTTCAAAAAGTATGCTGGCATTAAACGAATCCATTATTGATATAAAAGAACACTAAATCAAAGGCTTTGAAATGATTTTCAAGCTTTTTGGAGAAGTTGCAGCTTCTCCTAAAGCCTCGCCTGATTCGATGCCGTAATCGACAATTATTGCCTTCTATACCCACAGTGAAAAATTTACCAATCAACTGTTTGCATTCTTTAAAGGTCGTAACAAAGCTATCCCAATGGTCACTTGATATACATGTATAGCTTACACCTAACTGCTTCAATTTTAATTTAAGTCGTTTTGCAGTGGCTAAATCTCGGTTACCCCATACATAAGCAACAATTTCACCTGTTTCTCGATGATAGGCATAAATTAGCCATTGTTTATTTTGCTTATGACCAACAAAAGTCCAAAACTCATCTACTTCAAGGGTTTCATAATGACTTTGCTGTGCTCGAAGTTGATATTTTGATTGGCTAAGTGTCCGTAGAACTTTACCGATACTTACTCTTTCAATTTCTGCTATATCCCTGACACCACTGCCTCGCACCATGAGGTGTAATATTTTGGTTTTGATACCTGAGTGACAGCCTTGATAACTGAGAGCATGATCACCAATAAATTGACGTCTGCATATTTTACATTGGTAATTTTGCTTACCATCTACTTTTGTGCCATTTTTCTTTATACTGTCACTTAGGCAGGCTGGACACTTGATTTCTAGAGTTATTCGCATTTCTCTATTTTATCAAAATCCAACCTGCTTTTTTTCAGCATACTTTTTGAAACACCACCCA
>NZ_JEZN01000041.1:0-8935 GCF_000581715.1 Acinetobacter sp. 479375
AAGAAAATCTTGGTGCTATCGCTATACAGATCCACAAACTAAAAAACGTCGACGCATTCAGCTAGGTCTTTATCCTGATTTATCGCTGAAAAAGGCACGACAAGTCAGAGATGACTTTAAAGACAATGATTTCTGTTTTGAACATGATACTGCCTCTAATGTCATCACCTTTGGTAAGGTCGGGGAGGAGTGGTTACAGTTCAAACTGAAAAATGCCTTCAACGATCTACCCCGCTGTGGTGTACTACAGTTAGCAGAAAGATGCTTACAGCAAGATATTTATCCAGACCTTCAGGATTTACCTTTTCAAAACATCAAGCGTTATGACCTGGTTTCAGTAATCAAAAAAATAGAGGGACGCCAAGTAAAAGAACCTGTCAAGAAAGCTTGTAGTTATTTGAACCAAATTTATGACTACGCTGTAGCGATGGGTTATTGTGAATACAATATCGCCCATGGTTTAAATAAAATTGTAATCAACAGTAAAATTAAGAAGAACTATCCGTATTTAAAAGCGGAGGAAATATCCGAATTTAAGAATAACTTACAAAAATTGGATACCCATCCCATTATTAAAAAAGCACTAATGTTCAAATTACATACTGGAGTGCGAGGGGCTGAATTGTTATTGGCTGAGCCTCATCATTTTGATTTAAATGCAAAAATATGGAAAATTCCTGCCTTGCATATTAAACAGTTTCGACGTAAAGTCATTTTAGGGCATGAGATTCCAGACTTTTTAGTACCACTTTCAGATCAGGCTTTAGAGATTTTAAAAGACGTCATGCAATGGTCATACGGTGAAAAATATATTTTTGCAAGCCCTCGGAAACACAATCAACCGATTCATTTCAATACATTAAATATGGCTATTCGTAAGATGGGCTATGGCAAACATCAATTATCCTCTCATGGACTACGTTCCACTTTTAGTACCATTTTGAATGACTCAGGTTTGTTTCAAGATAATTGGATTGAGGCACAACTTTCACATATTGATAAGAACCGTACCCGTGCCAGCTATAATCATGCTGACTATTTAGCTCAACGGACTGAAATGATGCAGTGGTGGGGTGATTATTTAAGTACTAGTAAGTGAAAATCGTACTTTTATACATAAACTTAAAATGATGTGGTTCCGTTAATTAGACCACTCAATTCAGTTTTATAAGTGATAAATCCGCTCTAAATATTTAAATTATGCTGCCGAAAGTGACATCGAGAAAGATTTGTTAATTGTTTAATTGTACTAGCTTGTATTTAAATGGATTCGCTAGCGGACACTTACGGAACTAAAGATTACAGTAGTAATCTTTAGTTCATATATTTTTTATACATTCATTTTTAAAGAAACTATAGAAAAAATCAATTTCAATTTAATGCTCTACATGGCTTTGTTGCACAAATACCTAACACTATAATTTTATTATGTTTATTTTTATTGAAATTCAACAAAAACATTAAAAATCAGTAACTTTCAAAATATTTATGCAATAAAGCCTAAGGAAGTTACCATACTTTTTTATATGCTTAACTTCCTAAGCCTCTTATTTAATTATTTTATGTTGTTCGGACAAGTTTACGTGAAGTGATGTGTGATTGAATTTTTTGCCCCAATAAATGCACCATTAAACCCAGCATAACAATACAAGAACCCAGCCACTGCAAAGTATTTAATTGTTCATCTAAAAATAAATAGGCAAAAATCATACTTATAACAGGTACCCAGAGTGACAATGGGCTAATTTTAGCAGCAGGATAACGTGTCAGTAGGTAGATCCATAAGCCATATCCGACAATAGTGGCAAAGTAAGCGAGAAATGCTGCAGCACCAAATCCTTTCCATGTCAGCGCGTGCCAATCGGCTATGACGCCTTGCCAGCCAATATTTTGTACCGCTAAAAGTAAAAACCATAAAGGGGTAAGAATATTGCCCCATACGACCAGACCAATTGGGTTAACAGGCCCCATTTTTTTGACTACGATATTGCCACAGGCCCATGAAATTGCAGAGCATAAAACCAATGCCAGCCCCATTAATGGCACATGACTATGTTGTTGACCGAATGCAATCAGCATTAAGCCCATAAAGGCAATCGCTATGGCCAACCACTGGTTCCAGATGGCTTGTTCACGTAATAAAAATGCTGCAATCATGACAGTAAAAAATGCTTGGGATTGAACCACCAAAGCGACTAGACCTGTAGGCATTCCAGTCGCAATTGCACTGAACATAAATGCAAATTGAGAAAAGTTACTAATAAAGCCATAAAGTAATAACCATTTCCACCCGATGCTTGGAATACGAATGAAAAAGAGGGCAGGCAATAAAACCAGTAGATAGCGTAAACATCCGAGGAGCATAGGGTGTATCTCACTGACGCCAACTTTCATAAAATAAAAGTTAATACCCCATATGAACACTACTGCGAAAGCTGCAAGTTTATCTTTTAAAAGCATGTGTGATTTCCTAAAGACGAGGATGACCTGCACAAAGTACAGGTCAGTGTATTTGAGGATTAAATTTTGGTTTGTTTGGCAGGGATGAGCACATCAAGTTGAGTACTTTGATGACGTAATTTAACTAGCTCTACATAATCTCGAATAATAAAGATACAGAATAGAATTCCTGCACTTGCGATGCCGAACCAGAATGCTTTTTGAAGGCTAGGTATAAAAGCCATTGCAGCAAAGATTGAAAGCATGCCGATGATTGCAAAATAACTCAGGTATGGAAAACACCACATACGAACTTTTAAACGTTCAGGTGCAACACGTTCTAAGTGGCGACGCAAACGGATTTGAGAGAATGCAATCACGATATAGACAAATAAGGCTACAGTTCCATAAGATTCGACCAAGAAAGGAAATACAGCATCTGGTGAGAAGTATGAAGCTAAAATTGAGAAATAACCAAATAATGTACTGAATAGAATGGCACGAATTGGAACACCATTTTTTGAAAGTTTGGTCAAGCTACGAGGTGCATCACCATTTTGGGTTAAAGCAAACAACATACGGCTTGCAGCATAAACTCCAGAATTTAAGCAACTGAGTACAGCCACCAGAATCACAACATTCATAATGTCCGCAACAAACGGAATATTCAATACTTTTAGCGCACTTACGTAAGGTGTCGCAATTTCTGCACTGTCCCAAGGGACAATACAGACCACTAATAAAATAGAGCAAACATAGAAAATCAGGACGCGAGAAATCACGGATTGAGTCGCTTTGGCAACAGATTTTTCAGGGTCTTTAGTTTCAGCGGCTGCAATTGTGACGATCTCAGCGCCAAAGTAAAATCCAGTTGCAGCAACAGCGCCCGATAATACTGGTCCCCAACCATTTGGCATAAAGCCACCATGATTTAACAATTCACCAAATCCAGCGGCTTGATGGTTTGGCCAAAGACCGAACATATATAAAGAACAAAGGAAAATGAAAAGACCAATCGCAGCAACTTTAATAGATGAGAACCAAAATTCGAATTCACCAAAGGATTTTACGGAGAATAAATTGGTTGCTGTTAATAGGGCGAGTAAAACCAGACTGACGATCCATTGCGGTGTATCAGGTAACCAATAAGCAAAGAGTTTTGCACCGACAATCGCTTCTAATGCAATCACGATGACCCAGAAGTACCAATACATCCATCCCGTCATGAAGCCTGCGAGTCGAGATAAATAAGGCGAATCTTGGAAAGCATGGCGTGCATATGCATAGAAGGAGCCTGATACAGGAGAGGCGGTTGCTAGCTCACCCAGCATCCGCATCACTAAAATAATTAATACACCCGTAATCAGGAAGGACAAAATGGCGGCTGGACCTGCAGATTGAATCACTACAGAACTACCCACAAATAACCCCATTCCAATAACACCACCGAGTGCCATCATTTGGACATGACGAGGTTTTAAAGCACTTTTTAAACTTTGATTTGAATCTGAATCATACATGATGGATTCCCTCTTATAATTTTATAACCGAATCATTGCAGATGATTGAATGTGCACTCAAAGCACTTCATCTCTTAAGTGGTACCAGCGATATAACAATGCTTGCCCGAGTCGACGAAATGGTCGAAACAGATGTGAAGGCAAAGGGGATTGATAAATCGGAAGCTCAAATTGAGGGCGTTGTATTCCCATCACACGTTCTGCGAGACGGCGTCCTGCCATTGCGGAGAAAGACACACCATTACCACCATAACCAATAGCGTAATAAATGCTTTCCTCAGAGTTGGGTTGTACGATACGAGGCATCATGTCATGACTCACATCGACCCAACCCCACCAAGAATAAGCAATAGGTATGCCACGTAGACTTGGAAATTTGCGGTAAAGGCCTTCTTTTAACCGTTCTAGATGGACTGGATTATCCGCATCCGCACCCGTTAAGGAGCTTCTACTGCCACATTGCATAGATCCATCAGGGAGTAGACGATAATAGTGACGTAAAGTTCGAGTATCGGTAATAAATGTGGTGCTGTGTAAGCCTGCTTCAGCACGCTCCGCCGCAGTTAAAGGACGCGTTACAATAGAATTGGATAAAATCGGCATGATTTTTCCAGAAAGATGCGGGTGTAAGCCATTTGGGGTATAACCACCTGTTGCAACAGCCACACGTTTTGCTTTGACAATGCCATTTGGGGTGCGTAAATAATGGATACCGTTGTGCGTTTCCCAGCCAAGCACTGGACTTGAAGTGTGTACTTTGGCACCAGCAGCACGGGCACGTTTTAAATAGCCAAAAGCCAGTTTTAAGGGGTGTATGCCAACTCCATCGGGTTCCAGCAAAGCACCTGCAGCTTCCTGATCAGCAACATATTCTTCATGCAGTTGCTCACGGTTCAACATACGGGTCTGATAACCAAAAATCTCTTTCATGACTCGACCTTCATTTTCAAGGAAAGCCATTTTTTTTGCGCGATGAGCAATATAAAGATGTCCACCATCTTGAGCATCACATTCAATACCGCTCACGAGGTCTTTAAAGTAATCAAAACCTTCCCGAATTTCAGCATCAAGACGTTTGGCGGTGTCTAATCCCCATTTTTCAATCCATTGTGATCGGTACAAACGACCCGAGGCATTTTGACCTTGTCCTCCATTACGGCTGGGACAGCCCCACGCCGTACGGTTTGCTTCAAGGACAAGTGGTGCAGCACCAAATTGTTCAGCCAGTGTTAGTGCTGTAGATAGCCCAGTGAAGCCTCCACCAATAATGACGATGTCCGCTTCAGTGTCACCCATTAATGGGCCATCATCTTCGGGTGGCGTACCTGCTGTGCCGACCCAATAAGTTGGTGCATAATTTTCATTGCCTGATAGGACAGGAGCGGTTAAAGGGTCGAATTGTGAGTTGTAACTTTTAAAACTATGTGTCGGTATGGATTTATGCGGTTCTAGGCGTTCGCGAAATGAACTTGCATGTTGGACAGATTGATTCATTGAAAGACTCCTTACGCGATTGCTTGAACAGGTCTATTTTTACGGAATGCATTTTTGACGAGAATTTTTCCATCTTTAAATGTAAAGACATCAACCATATTGGCTTCAATCCAGCCACCATCAGCAGTTGTCGCAGTAAAGGTTGTTTCTGAAATACCAAATTCAGCATTATCACTGATCCAGTGTTTACCGTTTCGCCACTGAGCATCTGGAAAACTTTTGAAGGTATTGCTAAATGCTTGACGAACAGCATCTAAGCCTTCAATTCGGGTTCCATGAACATCCTCACCAGCTACAGTTTCAAAACGGCATTCTGGATGCATGCATGCCATGAGTTTTTCGACATCATGTTGATTCCATGCTGTAGAAAAATCCGTAAGTAGTTGGATTAATTTTGCTTGCTGCATTTGTATTGCTCCAAAATAAGGTTTATTTAGCTGTAGAATTGAATTTACGGAAATAGTGAAATATGGTGTAGTACCAGATTTAAAGTTTTGATGGATCCAGTGGTTTATATATTTAAATTATTGTTTTTTAAAAATTAGTTTAAATTGTTGATGGTGGAATGCCTTTTGCTTTATATCGAGTAAGTCCAGTTTTAGCTTAAAAGTGGACTGAAACTATGAGCTTTGCACCAGTTTGAGTAGGAAAGCATCAAAATTGATTGCAGCAATGCACAGATATAAGGATTGATTAGTGAGTTCAGTAATTTCAGCTACAGTTTGGCAGGCATTATTTTCTAATACGGCACAGAGTGGTTTGAATTTACAAGGCAGAATCTGCCGTATGATGTTTTCGGCTTTAGTACAAGGTTATTTAAAACCAGGTATGGCGGTACCTTCTAGCCGAGATTTAGCTGATCAACTGGGTGTTGGTAGAAATACGGTCACCATTGCGTATCAACAATTGGTTGCTGAGCGAATTTTGGAATCTAAACAGCGGAGTGGACATTTTGTCTGTTTAAATTTCCAGATTGATAGTAGTGAGAGCAAAACCATTCGGACTACATCAAAAGCGACGACCTGGGGTGCTCGCTTTTATATACGACCTTCAGCACAAAGGCATTTAACTAAACCAAGTGATTGGATGAATTATTCCTATCCTTTTATTTATGGTCAGCCAGATGCGGAAAGCTTTCCTGCTTCGGCTTGGAGGGAATGTGCATTACGTGCCTTATCTGCAAAAGATGCCTCAATATGGTCACAAGATATTACTCAACAGGGGGACGACGCTTATCTCATAGATGCAATCCGGCAGCATATTTTGCCCACGCGAGGCATCATGGCTCAAGAGAACGAAATCTTGTTAACCGTAGGGAGTCAGCATGGATTATATATGTTGGCGATGTTATTAATGCGGCAGAATCATGTGATTGGTGTCGAAGAACCTGGTTATCCAGATGCACGTAATATATTTTTGCTACAGACCCAGCATATTGTGCCTTTAGCCGTGGATCATGAGGGGGTGACTTTAATTCGGGCAAATGAGTGTGATTATTTATTTGTTACACCAGGGCGACAATGTCCAACAGGAGTAACCATGTCTCCACAACGCCGACAAAATTTATTGCAGTTAGCAGAACAAAACGACAGCATTATTATTGAAGATGAATATGATGCTCAAGTGTTAGTGCAAAATACAACGATCCCCGCGCTAAAAAGTTTAGATCGACATGGACGAGTCATTTATCTTGGAAGTCTATCTAAGCCATTGGCACCTGGGTTACGTCTGGGATATATCGTTGCCGCACCTGAATTAATACAAGAACTTCGACATTTACGCCGTCTGATGTTACGACATCCAAATGTGTTCAATCAACGTGTCTTTGCTTTGTTTATCGATCAAGGCTATTACCATAGCATGTTACGCCGTCAGCACCAATTACACCGACAACGGGGTGAAATACTCAATAAGGCATTAAAACAATATCTTCCAACATGGAAACCTTATGCTTTGAATGGTGGTTCAGCATGTTGGATTGATACCGCAGCAGATATTGATACTACGGTTTTGTCTCATTATGCCGCAAATTTAGGCGTATTCATTGAATCGGGGCAGTCTTTCTTTTTAGATGATCACAAACACAAACATTTCCTTCGTTTAGGGTTTGGGTCAATCAGTGCAGATAAAATTGATGAGGGGATAAGAAGGCTGGCTCAAGCCACTGAAGAATATTGTTTATATAATTGGGCAGATTAGCATTCCGCGACACTGTATTATTGAGGCGTGCTGAAAAAACAGGACACATCAGTTGCCGCTTTTTTTAGAAATTCTTTTTCCATTTCAGCAATTTTGAGTTGTTGTTTGAATTTCTTGTTTTCTTCGAGTAGAGCAACGAGATCGGGCAAAAATTGTTGTGTTCCTGCTAATGTCCCAACCTTTGCTTTCTTGTATCAATTTGATAAGGTTTTCATGGAAATACCGAGTTGTCGTTATTTAAGTGATGTGCTGCAAAAGCTGCCGACACACAAAGTGCCCCAAATTGAAGAACTGCTGCCGCACTGCTGGAAACCTAAATCGAATTAAAAATTGGTATGGGATTCAGCGGACGCTTACTTCACGAATCCATTTATCTAAAGTTGAATAACCCACACCTAATTTCCGGGCGATTGCAGCTATAGGCTCGTGTGAGTTTGAAAGTGCATAATCAATCGCTTGCTGTTTAAATTCAGGACGGCTTTGTTGCACAAAGATTTAAAAGATAACACTCTGCTCATTTGAACAGAATTCAAGTGACAACTTGGGTATGAGGACGACCTAATTCTGTAAATTTGTTCAATACGGCTATGCGTGCATGAATCTCATTCACCTGACTAGAAAAACTCCTTGCTGTTAATTTATCACCTAATAGTTTGATGCAATGCATCTTGGTTTCAACTAAACTTCGACGATGATAACCAGACCATTTTTTCCAAAGCGTTCTTCCTAAACGTTTAACTGTTTTCAGTAACTCATTCCGCTCTAAAGATCTCAATTTCTGATCTTTCCATGGTTTTGCATTTTTTCTTGGCGGAATGAGCGCATGTGCATCTCGATCTAGAATGACTTGTCTGCAGTGCTTCGTGTCATAAGCACCATCGGTATAGACCGAATCAATTCGTTCATCTAAGGGAATTTGAGCAAGTAAATCACCGAGTACTTGCGAATCGCTCACATTATTTGTAGTAAGCTGTACTGCACGTATTTGCAAGGTTTCAGCATCGATGCCAATATGAAGCTTACGCCATTGGCGACGATATTCAGGTCCATGTTTCTTACGTTTCCACTCACCTTCACCTAGAAACTTTAAGCCAGTTGAGTCGACGAGTAGATGTAGCCCATCACTACTTTTTTGATAGCTAATCGCAATATCAATATGTTTTTGTCTTCGACAAAGCGTACTGTAATCTGGTGCGGTCCAATTTAATCCACAAAGTTTAATCAGACTTTGAACAAAACCTGTGACCATGCGTAAAGAGAGTCTAAATAAAGATTTGATCATT
>NZ_JEZN01000042.1:0-8754 GCF_000581715.1 Acinetobacter sp. 479375
GTAACCACTCCTCCCCGACCTTACCAAAGGTGATGACATTAGAGGCAGTATCATGTTCAAAACAGAAATCATTGTCTTTAAAGTCATCTCTGACTTGTCGTGCCTTTTTCAGCGATAAATCAGGATAAAGACCTAGCTGAATGCGTCGACGTTTTTTAGTTTGTGGATCTGTATAGCGATAGCACCAAGATTTTCTTCCACTCGGCTCAATCTTCAGGCTAAGCCCATCTTCATCGGATAAAAAACAGGTTTTTTCCTTGCAATGAGCTTGGCGAACTTTAATTTCAGTAAGACTCATGGAATTTAAATGAAACCTAATAAGGGGTTGATTGGATCAATTATATCAAAATAGAACGCTTTATATATGATGCGTACACTACGCATCATATATATTTGTAATATATTGTTTTATATATTTAATATTTTAAGTATTTGTATTTTAGTAACCATTATAAGTACCACCTCTTCTTTAAGTTCCCAACAACTCACTTTTTCTGTCATCAATGTTAAATAAGTCTTGTGCTTTAAATTCTTAGATGACCTCCTCTACCCTTTATTATCATTTTTATAAAAGTAACTATATGTACTCATTAAAATTTGTAGAGCTCAAAAACAAAAAAGACCGCTATATAGCAGTCTTTTAACTTAATTAAATAATAATTAATTCATTTTCATCATAAGTGCATAAGCATCACGTTTGTTTTGACGCAATGATTCTATCTCGGACTTCGTCAGCTGTTTTACGAGAGTTGAGGATATACTTTGCTTCCCACTCTGTGAGCCTTTCGAAATCGTACCCGTAAATCGATTTCCACCATGCTTCAAGATTACCATATACATCCCTCAATTGCTGAAGAGTTTCTTTACTTAGAGCTAATTGTGATGAGTATTGTTTACCCGTCAGTGCATATGCTCCAATAACTTTATTCGTCCCAGTTGTTTCAATATGACCTTTTAATGCTGCAAAAGTACCACCTTGGGTCTGGGTATCATCAACAATAATAACACATTTATCATTGTTTATTGTCCCATCAAATGCTGGTGGGTTGGCTAATCTATGCCACCCATCACCGCCAGTTCTTGATACTTTTATAGCTTGAACTATATTCGTATCAACTTCAAGCCCAAGTTTCTTTGCTATAACTGCTGAAGTAGCTAAAGGAATCATATTACGACCGACTGCTTCCTCAGCATGTACAGGTACTATAATAGTTTCCCGACCATCGATAATTCTTTCTAGTTCAGCAATCGCCTCATCCGAAACTAAATCTTTAGCTAAAATATACGCACTTTCAACATCCCCTGCTTTAGCAGCTTCATACATGTAATGAGAGGTTGCATCTCCAAGACCACGGTCAATAACCGTTTTAGGAAGCATATTCCAATCTGTGCGATATAACTTCATATTTTTAAATAAGTTTTAATGATGGCTAGCATTAAATTTTACACTAAATTTACCGCTAGCATCTCTTGGATATTATTTTTCGTATCAGGCAGCACTCTCAAAAGCCGTTTGTTTGGACAGTCCCCATGATCATACACGAGGCAGCTTCAAATACTTATGGGCCCATCCTATCCAGTTGTATCTTCTTGCATCACATGAATATTGTATACTCATTTTGACTACTTGAAAATTATGGAACAACGTCAATAAAAACAATAACTCTAGAGTCTTTAGTCGACATTCCTAAAAAGGTAAATTCAACATTTCTTTCCATATCATTTCTTTGTGTCTCTGGATGAACAAAAGAAACATAGCTTATTTCAAAGAATCGGGCTAGGGTTTTTATGCCAATGATTTTGTTCTCTTCATTAGCAATTAAAACATCTAATTCCAGATCAAACTCTTCTAATTATTTAATTAAATCTTTAACTTTCATTTTACTATCAACCTCTATGAATTATTTAAAAAATTAGCACAATGAAACTTGTGAAAAAAATGGATTTGCACAAAATTTTTTAGCAAAAAAAAGCATAGCAACCAGAAAAATCGTTCCAGCAATCAACAAAAATATCCCCGTGTGCTTCCAGTTTACAACATTTTGACTACCACACTGCCCACAGTAGTAATAATAGCCTTTGATACGGCCACCGCATTCAGGACAATTTTTATGATTAATGAATAAGTTACTCAACGTCTCTTCTCCAAAATTCTTATTATCAAGTTGTAAGTGAAGATAGCACACATTTATAAAAATGTCTTTTTTAAAACATCAAAAGATGTTATAAAAAAGACATTCGCTACTTTAGGATAACTTTTAAGATGAATTTAAATCTCCTTGATGAAGAATCAATCCAACCTTCTGAACCCACGCCATGTGATTTTTTCAAAGGTGAAAATGCTATCAAAAAAGCTAAACAGTTAGGATTACCTGATCTCGAGTTAGTCAGAAACGCAATTATGATCGGTGATGCTGACTATAGAACAAATACTCACTATAACCGTGCACGCTTTATTGCACGATGGGGAAAAATTGGAGAACAGATTGCTTTACTGCTTCGACAATCTGATCCTGCTTGGATATTCCACAATGACAGCCAGCCAAGAATTGAGAATACAGTAAAGAAAATACAAATTATCTTTATGAGCGGGAATATTGCATTGGGGTTAGCTGATCAAGTTGTATCAGCACACTGTGAAAAAGGATTAATGACATTAAATAATATTAAGGAGAATCAGTCTGCTTATGATGATGAGACAAAATTGAGAACATGGATTTTATACTTTCCTTCAGCATCACATCCAGCCTATAAAGACATTGATATCCCAAATATTCCTTTTGAATTTGCATACCCAACTAGCTTCGTACAGGACTTAAAAGCGAAAAAAATTTCAATTTTACCAAGTGACCATACTTGCAGAATTGCATTTGAAATAGATAATACAGTTCCTGTAAAAACTGATCCTAAGCCAGTATTGGAACCATCTAATGAAATTAAACCAGATGATTTTGATATTCAGCTTGTAGTTTAATCTGAGGTTAATGTGTTTAATAAAGATCGTTTACGTATTGCTAAAGAATTACGAGGACTTAGCAATACCGATTTCGCAGAAAAATTGAGTTGCTCTATCTCTAAGGTAAAGCAACTTTTAGACGTGGATAAAGAAATCAATGAAAATGATCAAGATGATATATGCCGTGTATTAAATTTACCCAAGTCATTCTTTGCAGGTAATGACACACAACCACATGAAACAGACCAAATCTTCTATAGATCGGTTGCTCGTATTAAAGCACAGCATAGAAAAGCTAATGAGGCATATACTCTTTTAGCAATAAATATTAACAAGTACTTAAATCAGAAAGTAAAGTTACCTACTTTTCACCGTCCTGATTTAGATATTACTGAGTTTTTGGGTGAATCTAAGTATGCCGATCACCTAGCGTCAGAGTTGAGAGGTTTATGGGCTTTAGGTAATCAACCTATTAATAACATTGTTTCGTTGTGTGAGCTAAAGGGAATCCGTGTCTTTAGATTACCGACTGAAATTCGAGAAATTGATGCACTATCTTTTTTTGATGATGAAAGTGGTAGCCCTTTCATATTTCTAAATACATTTAAGTCTGCCGAAAGAGCCCGCTTCGATTGTGCACACGAACTTGGTCATATCGTTATGCATACGCATAACAAAAAAATTCGTGTCGAGAAAGATAATCGTGTTCTCGAAACTGAAGCGGATCAATTTTCATCTGAATTTTTAATGCCAACAGATGCATTTCTTTCTACTGCTCCACGCTATTTTTCACTAGAAAATATGATTGAGTATAAAAAGATTTGGCGAACATCCCTGAAGGCTATTAACTATAAAGCTCACAAGCTGGGATTAGTTAGTGATTGGGTTAATCGTAGTAACTC
Organism: Acinetobacter sp. 479375; assembly: GCF_000581715.1. NCBI lineage: Bacteria > Pseudomonadati > Pseudomonadota > Gammaproteobacteria > Moraxellales > Moraxellaceae > Acinetobacter > Acinetobacter sp. 479375. Next base: position 3,859 of record NZ_JEZN01000042.1, read on the forward strand.
TATAAAGATCAATTCGTTGGGCTACAACATTAATGAACCTGAAGAAACTCATCGAGATGAGAGTTTGATGTTGCCCAAAATTATCTCTGTTTTAGCCTCACAACCATCTTTTGATAAAAATAAAATGCTTGATGAAATTGGAATCTCTGAAGAAGATTTTAATCAATTAACATTTGATGCTTTAGCTAAAGTTGAGCCCCCGAAGAAAAAACATAAGTTATATATTGTCGAGTAATACAAACCTTCCTTAAAAATAATGCGCCTTACGGCGCACTATTTATGCAAAATCCTGATTAATTTTTTTATGACTTCACGCCCAACGTAGTTTTGCATCCCATAAGTCATACTGAAAATGTAACTTGCCCCATCATGACTTTTTTCATATAGCCTACTTGAACTGACACCATAAATCCCATGTGTTCCATAAAGCATCGTATACAATTTCAGATAAATTCTTTAGTTATGTGATCAGGCTATGTGCTCAAATTACCTATTTCCAAATAAAAGAAATTTGACACTCTTAGGTGTCGATACAAGCCAGTTTGATCTTGAGCTTAAGGATCATGTATTCCCTTCCTATCATGCTCCAATCATTCTGAACGGCTCAGATCACTTAGAGCTTGATATTGCAAAGTTTGGATTACTACCGAGCTGGGCGAAAGAATTGAAGTTCAGCAGTCATACTTATAACGCCAGAACTGAGTCTGTAGCAGATAAGCCTAGCTTTCGACATGCTTGGAAGTACAGCAAGTTCTGCCTAGTCCCAGTACAAGAATTTTATGAGCCGAAATACATCAATGGCAAGCCACACTGGTACACCATCAAGCGTAAAGATGATCAGCCTTTTACTGTTGCAGGGATCTATGATGATGCAGTGATTAATGGCAATAAGGTACGTTCCTTTTCAATGTTGACCATCAATTCGGACCATCACCCTTTTATGAAACAATTCCATGCACCGAAGGATGAGAAGCGATCCATCATCGTTATTCCAGAACAGTACAGAAAAGACTGGCTAACAGCCGATCATGAACATGCGCATGAATATTTCTTTCAAATGCCCGATGAATTCGTCACATTTCCACGCGATGAGCAGAAACAAAACGTCTTATTCTGACGCATCCTTGTTTATCCACAACTTTTTAAATTTGAATTTTAAACGCTGTTAGTAATATCCTATTTAAACAAATTCTACTTCCAAACACGCCTCGTAGCGTAGGAGTATCTCATGTCTAAGAAGTTGCCTATTTACTTCTCTGACGACGCATGGTCATCTTTACAAGAGCTCATGGGTCCAGAGGGTAAACCAAGTCCTACCATCAACACCGTGCTTGAACAAATCGCTGTTCAAAATGAGCTTGTTGAAAAATTAGGGCTTACTGCTGTCCTACCCAAATCCAAAGTATCTATTCCCGTCTCTTTAGAGCGTATTCCTGCAGGTCCGGCCTTCAGCACCAAGGATGAGCAAGACAAAGCACTCGATCTGAATGAGTTCCTGATTCACAACCCTATTTCTACTTTTATTGCCTATGTAGACAGTGAATCCATGCTCGATGCTGGCCTAGAGATTAATGATCCAATCATTATTGATCGCAGTATTGAAGTCAAGCATTACGATATCGTGGTTGCCCTGATTGATGACAATGCCTCGACCATTAAGCGGCTGATGATCACCAATAAGATGGCCAAGTCTGAAATCAAAGAAATATTTGGAGATGAAGATTATCCGCTTCCAGAACTTTGGTTGAAGGCTGAAAATTCGAATTACAATCACATCATTCCTGATGATAGTCAGACCATATCAATCTGGGGTGTGGTGACTTTTAATTTAAAGCGTATTTATCACCGCTCATAAAAAGAAGAATAACCATGCAAAGTGAAAATGAAATATTCGCGTTAGTCGACGTGAATAATTGCTACGTCTCGTGTGAGCGTGTGTTTAATCCTGCCTTGAATGATCGCCCAACCATTGTGCTCAGCAACAATGACGGCTGTGCCGTGGCCAGAAGCCAGGAAGCGAAAGACTTAGGCATCAAGATGGGTGTTCCTGTATTCCAAATTAAAGAGCTGATCAAACAACATAACATTCAGGTGCTATCCAGTAATTTCTCCTTATATGGCGAAATGTCCAAGCGCTTTATGGAGCTGCTTGGGGACTATGTTGCACCAGGAGATCAAGAGGTCTATTCCATTGATGAATGCTTTCTGAAGCTCACAGCTTACGAGCATCTATTTGACCTGACTGTATATGCTCAAGACATGAGGGCTAAGGCTTGGCGTTGGTTAGGCCTACCCTGCTGTATTGGAATTGGTCGCTCTAAAACCGAAGCCAAGATTGCCAATCATCTCGCCAAGAAAAACAAGTTCTTCAATGGGGTCTGTAATCTGGCCCATATGGACCCATGCTCTGCAGAAACGCTACTCGCGCAGGTTGATGTGTCTGAGGTTTGGGGCGTAGGCAGACAGAACTGTAAGAAGCTCAATACTATGGGTGTTCAATCTGTGCTGGATCTGATCAATGCCAATCCTAAAGAAATCAAAAAGCAGTTTAGTATCGTGATGGAAAAGACGGTGCTTGAGCTACAGGGCCTTTCTTGTATTGACCTTAGTGATGATACTGTAGCGAAGAAGCAAATCATCAGCAGCCGTTCATATGGCAACCCAGTGTATGAAATGGATGACATTAAAGCTTCGGTTCGGCTTTATGTGGCCAGAGCCGTGAAACGAATGCGGGAAGATGGCTCAATCTGCAAGATGATCGGCGTGTATATCCAAACCAGTCGCTTTGATAAGACAGAGCGCTACTCGCCTTACATCGTCGTTCAAATGCATGAGCATACGGATGATCTACTGCTCATCACCAAGGCCGCGATGAAAGGCATCGATCAGATATTTAAGAAAGGCTTTAAGTATAAAAAGGCGGGAATCGTGCTGCTCGAAATTACAGATCAATCCAAGTTTGTGCCCGATCTATTCACGGACTATTCACATAAGCAAGAGCGAGAAAGGCTTTCAGATGCCATCGAAGCCATCAGTGAACGGTTTGGGAAGAATCTCGTCACGCTAGGCATTGCCAACAATAAAGAAGCCACATGGCACATGAATCAAAACCTTAGATCACCTTCGTATTTAACCAAATGGTCTGACTTACCAAGAGTAGGATAAAAACATGCACTTATTTAAATTAACTGACGAACAACTCGCACAAATTCTTATCCCGAAACGATTTGTACCACCTACTCCACCTGAACATGAAGGCAAGAATATGGTCTATGTATTTGATAGTGAGGATAAGTTTGAACTGACTTATGATGAGCTGGTGGAAATCATTAGCAAAGCTAGAATGGCTGGTCCGAAGTTGATACCTGTCTTAGGCACCGTGAATTAAATTGTGCAGTGTTCGCACGCCACTTGAAACATAACTTGATTGGAAATGAATTTGGGCTGAGAAAAATTCAGTTCAAATTTAACCTGACGGGCACACTAAAAAATGGGTAATTGTCAGATCGAGTTTGGACTACAACACTTTAGCTCATCGATTTACCAAAGTGCTAATCTTTACACTATTGTCTAAAATCCAGTGACCAAATTGTGATGCTAAAGCTTTTAAATTCCCTTTATTATGAATCAAAGTTAGTATGATGCTTTTCATAAAGACAGTTTACTTATAACCAGAGAGATTTTTAAACGAGCCTGTAAATTATTTTGTGTAAGTTCTATTTTTTATAAATGATCTTTTAATCGATCATCGAACTGAATCGTAAACCAATTCATTGCTAAACGCCAATTTTGAATTGGCATTGTCCATTTCTTAGCAGCATTGGTTGTTGCTAAGTAAATGACTTTTTTGACTGAATCATCTGACGAGAAGATCTTTCGCTTCTTGGTTGAATGGCGAATTACGCTATTCAACGATTCAATTGCATTGGTTGTATAAATCGCATGACGTATTTCAGCTGGATAGCTAAATATTGTACGGATATTTTCCCAATTGGCTCTCCAGGATTCTCCAATTTTCGGATATTGATGATTCCATTGATCACAGAAGATATCTAGAGATTTTAAGGCATTTTCTTCTGTACTTGCTTGATAGATCGCTTTTAGACCAGCTGTAACAGCCTTGTAGTCTTTCCAGCTTACAAATCTCAGGCTATTGCGTACAACATGCACGATACACAGCTGAATGTCCGTATGAGGATAAACAGAGGCAATGGCATCAGGAAAGCCTTTTAACCCATCTACACAGGCAACAAGAATGTCCTGTACCCCTCGATTTTTGAGTTCTGTCATGACGGATAGCCAGAATTTGGCACCCTCTGTCTGAGCAATCCACATACCGAGTAATTCTTTTTGCCCATCCATATTGATGCCCAAAGCAAGGTATACAGACTTGTTAATCACATTGGAGTGTTGACGGACTTTTACAACAATACAGTCGAGATAGACGACTGGATACAGACTATCTAATGCTCTATTTTGCCACTCAGTCACTTGCTCAATCACAGCATCGGTCACTTTGCTTATAAGTGATGCTGAGACATCTGCATCGTACATTTCTTTGAAAAATGCGACAATTTCTCTATTGGTCATTCCTTTGGCATACAGGGAAAGAATTTGGTCATCCATACTGGTAATGCGTGTTTGATGTTTTTTGATAATTTGTGGCTCAAATGAACCTTCCCGATCACGTGGAATATCTAAAGCCAATTGCCCATCTTGAGTTGAAACAGTTTTTGAGCTAAAACCATTTCGGCTATTTGAGCCTTTTTTCGGCTGATGCTTTTCATAACCAAGATGATCTGAAAGCTCTGTATTGAGTGCAGTTTCGATCATGAACTTTTTAAATATGGCGGTCATTTGGTTTAAGTCTTCTGGTGTTTTTAGACCCTTAGCCAA
>NZ_JEZN01000043.1:0-8208 GCF_000581715.1 Acinetobacter sp. 479375
CAATCAACCCCTTATTAGGTTTCATTTAAATTCCATGAGTCTTACTGAAATTAAAGTTCGCCAAGCTCACTGCAAGGAAAAAACCTGTTTTTTATCCGATGAAGATGGGCTTAGCCTGAAGATTGAACCGAGTGGAAGAAAATCTTGGTGCTATCGCTATACAGATCCACAAACTAAAAAACGTCGACGCATTCAGTTAGGTCTTTATCCTGATTTATCGCTGAAAAAGGCACGACAAGTCAGAGATGACTTTAAAGACAATAATTTCTGTTTTGAACATGATACTGCCTCTAATGTCATCACCTTTGGTAAGGTCGGGGAGGAGTGGTTACAGTTCAAACTGAGGAATGCCTTCAACGATCTACCCCGCTGTGGTGTACTACAGTTAGCAGAAAGATGCTTACAGCAAGATATTTATCCAGACCTTCAGGATTTACCTTTTCAAAACATCAAGCGTTATGACCTGGTTTCAGTAATCAAAAAAATAGAGGGACGCCAAGTAAAAGAACCTGTCAAGAAAGCTTGTAGTTATTTGAACCAAATTTATGACTACGCTGTAGCGATGGGTTATTGTGAATTCAACATCGCGCATGGTTTAAATAAAATCGCCATTAACAGTAAAATCAAGAAGAATTATCCGTATTTGAAAGCGGAGGATATATCTGATTTTAAGTATAAATTACAAAAATTGGATGCCCATCCGATTATTAAAAAAGCACTGATGTTTAAATTATATACTGGAGTGCGAGGGGCTGAATTGTTATTGTCTGAGCCTCATCATTTTGATTTAAATGAAAAAATATGGAAAATACCTGCCTTGCATATTAAACAGTTTCGACGAAAAGTCATATTAGGCCATGAGATTCCAGATTTTTTAGTTCCACTTTCAAATCAGGCTTTAGAGATTTTGAAAGACGTCATGCAGTGGTCATACGGTGAAAAATACCTTTTTGCTAGCCCTCGCAAACACAATCAACCGATTCATTTTAATACTCTAAATATGGCCATACGTAAGATGGGGTATGGCAAACATCAACTATCTTCTCATGGATTACGTTCAACTTTTAGTACCATTTTGAATGACTCAGGTTTGTTCCAAGATAATTGGATTGAGGCACAACTTTCACATATTGATAAGAACCGTACCCGTGCCAGCTATAATCACGCTGACTATTTAGCTCAACGGACTGAAATGATGCAGTGGTGGGGTGATTATTTAAGTACTAGTAAGTGAAAATCGTACTTTTAAACATAAACTTAAAACATGATGGGGTGTCAAATGGATAGTAAACAATATACTTACCGTGTTAAATGGTCAGCAGAAGATAATGGGTATGTTGGATTGTGTGCTGAGTTTCCATCATTGTCTTGGCATGATGCGGATCAGTCTAAAGCATTCTCAGGAATAGAGGAGCTCGTTGCTGATGTTGTCGCTGATATGATTAGCACTAATGAAAAAGTTCCTATAGTCAAACTACTTTATTATTCATACAGGATTCGAAAAAAACTCGAAATAACTCATAGACTGAATCGATCAACCATTCTTTACGCTTACGTTTAACCCATACCCACATCTGTTCTATAGGATTTAAATCAGGGCTGTATGCAGGAAGCCAAAGAATTTTATGCCCTTGTTGTTCCAATAACTCCTGAATATCTACTCTTTTATGAAATGCTGCATTATCCATAACCATTACACTATTTCCTGGTAATGCTGGTATGAGGAATTGCTCAATCCAAAAATGAAAAACATCTGAATTGATTTTGCAGTCAAATAAACCGACTGAAAATAAATACCCTTTATGGATTGCCCCAATGGCATTGGTCTGATTCTTTAATTGCCAATTATATTGCCCTAAACAGGGTACTCCTTTTCGTGAGTAGCCATGAGGTCTGTAATCATGTGACTTAAAACCACTTTCATCCAGATAAATAATCGGGTGGTTTTTTTCTAATTCATTCACTTGCTGAATAAATTTATCCCTAAGCTTTGTATCTGCTTTAGGATGGCTTAACGTCTTTTTTTAACTGTAATATTTAAGCGCTTTAATGCAGCACCAATAGATGAAACACCACAATTAAAACGTGCAGCACGTTCATATTGATAAGCATCAGGATACTTTTCAACATCTTCACGTAAAGCATCATCGTTAATTTTAGAAGGTTTACGTACACGAGTTTTTTTAATCTCTATACGTTTCTTCCATTCAACAATGGTATTTTTATTAATTTCAAATTGTGCAGATACCGCTCGAATAGAATAACCTTCCTCAAGCTTAGCTAAAATTTTACGTCTAAAATGTTCTGAATAACTCATTGCACCATTGTATTGGTTTTATAATGATTTGACTATACATCACTCTCCGGAAAAATATAGTAGGCAGTTTATTGTCCTTGTTCTCAGTGGTTCAACAAAAACTAGCCCTTGAAGCTGCAGAACGTAGTGTGGGCATGAACAAGAATTTATGCTTCATATATTCTGTAAATCGTATGAATTTGAATTAATAGGTATTTTTAAAGAAAATTTTCTTTGATTTAGTGTTTTTATATAAAAAAATAATTTTTAAAAATAACTTAGGCTAATTGATAAACACTATCTGGAAAGATTAAAAGAAAATATTTTTTAATTTCTGCTAATTCATTTAAGTTAGGTTCCCTTTCAAGCAGTTGAAATGTCCAAATAAGTACAGCCTGATGATTATCATAGCAAGAATTGACTCCAAGAAAATTAGCCATTCCATAACCCCTATCGATGTTCATTTCTTTAATTAGTTGATTTCCCAAGTCACGAGCTTGCTGGCTGATCCATAACTCATTTGGCAACATGGCGGTCATCTCCACAAAATAATCTAATGCAGCTTCAATCCTTATATTTAAAAAGTTATAATTTAGTTAAAATAGATAAATTATGCTTTCTATAAGTTGTAATGATCTGCTGTAGGTTAATTTTAGCAGAGTATTACTCAGTCAACAACTTAAAATAACTTTTAGTAGGTTATTTTTTTGTAAATGAATTGATATATGATTACTTGTAAGTTATCCAGCCTCATGGGCGATCGAAGAATTTTAAAATTAAGTGATGTGGTACATGCGACAGGCATCAATCGTAATACGCTGACAAGTATGTATTATGACCGTGCTATACGTATCGAATTGCCAGTCGCTGATAAGTTATGTAAATACTTTAACTGTACGATGAATGATTTGTTTGAGTTTAAGGACGAAGTTGAAGAAAAAGATTAACCAATACTTCTTTTCATAAGTTTTCTCTACAGGTCTAATACTGAATTTTATAAAATTTCATCGAAAACAGAGATTTACTTTATTATTTATATAAAAGAATCAATTGAATGATAGAGGTTTTTTTCTTATAACTTAATCAAGAAGAGGGCTAATGACCCACAATAGCGGTAAATATTGTGGGTTTGTTCCATGTAATGCAAATTGCAGTACAAGGAATTTAAAATGACTTCACTGCTCATCTTACGTTGCTATTGTACTTATTGCAAGATTTTGAGTCTTTTTACATGATTTTTCATTTCACAATTTAAATTACTTCTTTTAATCAAGTCGATAATTTTGGGTGCCAAGGCCTGTCGCCATAACATTTGAAATTGAACGTTCTATAGATGTCCGTAATCCATCGAATAGCTGAACCTCATTTGAGGTGCGAAGATAGTCCAATATATTTTCGCTCAAGAATTCTATAATTGCTTTGGGGTTTCTAATTCTAAATCGGTCACTTTCAGCCAGTTTGATGAGATGTGACCGGTCTGGAAATGCTTTACTACCAGCCAGTTTGAGTACCATTTTATGATCAATCGATTCATAGATCAGGGTATGGGTAAGATCAAAGGGTGGTGAAACAAAAATGTTCTTCATATCAGGAGAATATTGCAGAGCAAAGTTTTTAAGATGCGCGTCGCCATTGCCGATTAAACAGTTGAATACGATGTATTTATACATTTTTTCAACTTCAGCTACGCTACTCGTATATAGATAAGTTGCTTTCAGCAGAGTTTCATAGCTACTGGTATATTTCGCATTTGGCCCATTCGACTTTTTCATGAGCGTCGTAAAGTCTTCATAGCCGAGTTTTGTACCATCGCTGGACCGATCAAACCGTTCTACCACATAGGTTTCTAAATTTTCGGACAAGTACGTTTTGGGTGGCTCAAGTCCACAATGCCGCGCAGCTTGCATACAGACAAACTCATTGACGGTAAGCAATGGAAATTCAGCATCAAAGGACTTTACAATCAAATCCTTCTGTGGAACTGCTCTATCTGTTTGAACAGTATTCGCATTCGGAATGCTCACTTTTGGTTGCATCCCAGCCAATGAAGTCTTGAGATAGTATTTATCCAAGAGTTGTGTGAAAAGAGGCTCTTTACTACGGTAGGATAGAATGTCACTTAAGTTCAAAGATTCTGACACAGGCGAATTTAACTCACTTTTGTATGAAAGTATTCCAACGCTTTGATCACCTTGTAATGCCAATAAATACATGTCATTGACCTTGGCATATCTGGTTAGCTTTTCAGTAATCAACCGCCGATTAAAGCCTTCTGGTAAGTTCTGAGCAAAGATTGGATGGAGCGGGCTTGAAGAATAACCATCCATACCTTTCTGGGTCATGGTAAGTGACACATGCTGTTTTTCTTGTAATGGCTGATAATGGTGCACTGAACCATAGGTTAATACACCTAATTCAGCTTGATTGGCACACACCGTGATATTGTTGATTTTGGCAGGAAGATTGGTTTGATATCTCACTCGCCATCCTCCGAAAACATCTTTTCAATCTCATCCCAATGAGGCAGTGAATGTTGCTTTGGGGATACATTAAACTGCAAACCCACTGCATCAAGTACACGTTCAAATATGTCAAATGAACCTGTAAATCTCCCATTCTCAATTTCAGAGATTGTAGTTTTATTGATTCGAATCAATTCGGATAGTTTTTGCTGTGTATAGCCCAGAGATTTTCGCACTATTTGAACTTTTCCCCAATTTCTACTCTACTTGCCATATCAACTTGACCACAATGTATTAGCTATATAGCAAATATATTAAATAAAATTATAAAATTAGCTATATAGCTAATTTTAATCGCTGATAAGCGATTAGATTTGGCTGATAGTCCTGAAGTTACCAACTAGAGCAATGCAGTTGGTCATTTGATGGTGAGATGGCGAATGACAACACTTGTTTATAACGAAACAAAAAGAAATAACTATGATCATTTTTTAGATTTATTAGATCAAACTCATATCAATCGTTATCTAGATTTCAACATTAGCTTTGAATATAAAAAACTGGCAGAACAAATGCTGTCAGATTGTGAATTTATGGACTCATGTTCGCTTGAAGAAAAGCAGAAGTTATTCAATGAAATTAAGATAAAGCATCTTTATCAAGGACAAGTGCTATATTCAATGCTGGGGTTCCGAGTTTGGGCTTGCATCCATTCTTATATTTTTATAAGGACCAGCGTTTTCAGATTACTTCCTTTCTAGCATGGTTTTCAATTGTGTTTGAAATTCATGAAAGTCGCATGCAGATTCATCATCGAACGATTAGTTTCAAGGACTTCACCCGGGTACGCCGTAGTATTGAGTTCTTGATCGCCAATTTCCCCGTGGCGACCACCGAAACGGTCGGCAAGTTCGGCAGTGGTATCAAGGGCTATGATCGGCTACAAATTGTCTATAAAGCCTTTATTTGCTTAAGCTTGGAAATGGAGGTTGATTTTGATGATGAGGAATGCCTGAATACATTTATTCTGTCCATGTCTAAGGCCTTCAAGTACATAAACTTTAATGAGTTTTATGTTGAAAGATTTTTGGGGAATTATGATGATACGGTCGTGAAGCATGTGGTGGGATATGTGGAGTCGATTAGTCCAATCTCGCGCTCAAAGCCCAAATCCTTTTCAGCATTAACCAAAAGTTTACTTAAGCACAATTTTCTGGTGGGTAATCATAACTTTTGCCTCATTTGTGATGGATTAATCTATCTTGATTCTATTGAATCGGATCATAAAATTGCCAAAGCCGTTGGTGGGCAAGGGGTGCTAGAGAATGGTCTGCTGGTTCATCCAATCTGTAATAGAATGAAATCAGATCTCAGCTTAGAAGAGATCAGAGCGGATTTGTTTGGTGAGTTATTGTATTAATCAGCAGGGCTATGTTTTTGTGTTCTCAAGTGTGTTAATTAATGATAAATCACATGATTTAACTTTTGATCTATTTTGCCAATGTGGTTTTTTTAATTCAGTGCAGAATCATAGTTAGAAGCTAGCTGTAGTTTCTGAATGATCGTCAAGATCCTTAGTTTTGCCCATAGATTCCCCCTATGGGTATTTTTTTGATCAAAAATCATGTGTAGATGCCCTAGAATAAACCTTTTAGCATTTCATAAGCAATCAAGATTAAGTCTGACACCATCAGCACCACAAAAATGAGTTCCACTCTAGTTAACATAGTAATTCCATTTACTTTTCACCCAATTTATATGGCAAATAAGTCGTAGTAGCAATGACATAACATGACATAGAAAATAATCAAAAAGACAGAATTTGGATTTTTATATTCAAGGCGAATTATTAAGATAATTGTGAAAACTTCATAGGAACTTCTTTTTTCTCAATGAAAATGTTATATCCTTAGAGTCTGCATGATCCATTTGAAGCGAGAATTTTATGAAAAAAGTTATTGGTATGAGAAATAGCCGTACTGAAGCCTTTAAAATCGTAAAAGCTTCATTTGCCGTAGATAATTTGGTTGTAGATAATAAAGGCTTACAAGCAATTAATGACTATGTGACGGGTTCTAAGACATTTGAACAAGCCAGAAATACACTCGTTGAAATGTACCGTGTACGATAAAAATGTTTTTTGATGATGCACTACATTATTATCTGACGGAAGAAGATTTTTATGATGATCCATTCTGTGATGAAAATGGTGTTTTGATCAACAATCTTGGTATTTCTAATACCAAAGACCTGAATGAGGCAGAGAAAGCGCTAAGTGCCTTACAAAATACAAGGTTACAGGAAAATATCTCTGTTTTTCTAGGCAATTTTGATTTACAGCACCTACAAAATATACATCATCAATTATTTATGGATGTCTACCCATGGGCTGGCCAATTAAGACGCGTGAATACCTATAAAGGTGAATGTATCTTTCTCCGTTACAATAGCATAGCTCCTTTATCAGATCTGCTGTTTTCATGCCTCAATAATAACTTTAACCATTTGATTAATAATAAAGAAAATATAGATTTGGTCTGTAGTTTTTTAGCCAGATTTTTTGTTGTTTTAAATTATATTCATCCATTTCGAGAGGGTAATGGTCGCTCACAACGTTTCATGCTAGGCCAGATACTATTTAAGTGGCACTGTTGCAAATAGCCATTGATGATAAGCTAAATAGTTTTTTAGCTAAAGGTTCAGTGTATGAATCCCTTCCATGGTCGGCATTTTCAGGGCGAAATCATTCTTTGGGCTGTACGCTGGTATTGTAAATATGGCATTAGCTATCGTGAACTTCAGGAAATGCTTTCCGAACGTGGTGTGAATGTTAATCACACTACTATTTACCGTTGGGTTCAACGTTATGCTCCTGAAATAGAAAAACGCTTACGCTGGTATTGGCGTAATCCTACACATCTCGGCACATGGCATATTGATGAAACTTATGTAAAAGTGAATGGAAGATGGTCTTATCTGTATCGTGCAGTCGATCAACGTGGCTTTACCATTGATTTTTACCTTTCTTCTAGACGTAATACCAAATAAGCATATTGTTTTCTTAGAAAAATTTTAAATAATGTGAAGAAGTGGCAAATTCCACAAGTGATCAATACGGATAAAGCACCCACATATGGAGGTGCTTTATCACGGTTAAAACGGGAAGGAAAATGTCCACCAGACCTTGAGCACAGGCAGGTTAAGTACAAAAATAACGTGATCGAATGTGATCATGGCAAGCTAAAGCGGATTATCAGGGCCACCTTAGGATTCAAATCTATGAAAACGGCTTATGCCACAATTAAAGGTATTGAAGTCATGCGTGCACTACGTAAAGGACAAGCTTCATCATTTTATTATGGTCAGCCTCAGGGTGAAGTGTATCTGGTGAATAGAGTTTTCGGTCTCTAAGCACTTTTTAAAGGGAACATCATCGACTCAGATCCCTAT
>NZ_JEZN01000044.1:0-8125 GCF_000581715.1 Acinetobacter sp. 479375
ATGCATCCTATTTAAGTGATGTAAGTTATAGTATTCCGTGTCAGGAATCTGTCTACTTATCAGCGTCCGCGGAACTGCAGGATTTCTGGCTTTGTTGTTCGCAACGAGGGCTAATTCTGGAGTTCCGTATAAGGCATAATCAATAACGACATCTCGGCTGATAATCAGCGCAGTAACTTTAGCCAATCTCGCTGCAATTTCCATGTCAGGAATTTGTCCACTTATTCCAATGATGATGAGAACTGCAGCATTGACTTAGATCGCCAGTGCTCAGTACTGGCCATCATGTAGCTTTTATCGCTTTAGCGCCTTAACTTATTTAAGTGGCGTAACTTACACAACTTATGCATCCTATTTAAGTGATGTAAGTTATAGTATTCCGTGTCAGGAATCTGTCCACTTATTCCAATGATGATGAGAACTGCAGCAATAAATTATAAAGGCAGGATAGGTGGTTACTTAACCAGCATAAGTTATGTAACTTATGCTAATTCATATTAAAATCACATGAAAGCAATCTTAATTAAAAACTTAGTATGAGAGGGCGTGGTCTTTTGTTTAAAGTGACAATTAACTAAAGGGTTACTTCTTGTATTTAGGAGCATAACCAACTTCTAACAAATAAGAAAAATACTTTCTAACATTATCGCTATCAAGAAGATCACTTGATATCCTTTCCTGAAAGTCTTCTAGAGTCTCTCCACGATGTGCGAAATCATTACCAAATTTTGGATAGTTAGTAATATCACATAGCTTTTTAGCAAAGAATATACATTGCTTAGCTGTCAATTTATAAGTTGGCTCTAAAGGAGCACTTGTACTCGTTTTATTTTGTTCTTTTTCTTCAAACATGAAATGTAATTCTGAAATATTTCTTCCCTCCTTTTTTTGTATATAAGAAACAGTAATATCCGTAAATTTGTTAATTTGATTTAAAGCTACGGTAAGAACCCTTTTTTTAAAGTCTCCCATCTTTTTATATTCATCTTCTATCAATCCGAGTTTTGATCTAAGCTCATCTATAGAAATATATAACTTACCAGTTGATCTCCAACGTATGAGTAACTCATACAGGCGAATAGCATAAATGCTTGTAAGTGGTGAGATTTGTTTAAGTTCATATCTTGTGAACTTTTCTTCAAGTTTTACAAATAAGGGGATAATATCTGGTGCAAAAATTAGTTGGACGCATCCCTCTTCCTTAACATAACCAACTTTTGAAACCCACCTACTTTTGTATATTCCTATTTTTCCAGTTATAGGATCTACTGCTTTATAATTCAAATGCCGTTCAAAAAGATTATCACATGCAGATTGTAACGCTTCATAAGATGCTTGACGTCCTAAATTAAACTGTTTCATGTATTCAGAAGCATGAATCGTAAGTATAGTATCAGAAGTAAGTTCTTTCTCAATTTCTCGAGCAGCAATGATCGCAATTAATATTAGCCTTTGCTCAGATAGATTTAGTGAATACGATGCTTCAACCAAATTATTATCTTTATATACTATGTTACTCATAGGGAGATATATTAAGGAAAATGTTATAAATAGATATATTGACAATACTACTTAACGTCCACAAATGAAAGTATTTTTAATAAAAGAATTTGTCAACTTATGCACAGAATTTGTCAACTTAGAAACAGGAAAAAGTCAACTTATTGGTAGGAATATGTCAACTCAGAAACAGGAAAAAGTCAACTTATTGGTAGGAATTTGTCAACATATACTTCCTGTATCCCTTTGCTAGTCAAGCTTTGAGCAGAGATATAAATAATAAATTTAAATAAATATATATAAATTCAAAAAGACCATTCTTTTGTGGATAACTTTTTTTTTAATTTTTTTTTTCATGATAGTTGATTACTTCATAAATCACCGTTAAATTATACACAAACAAACTTACGTAACTTACATAAATTATGATTATCTTAGTTGGTGGTGAAAAAGGCGGTGCTGGTAAAAGCTGTTTAGCTCAAAATCTTGCAGTTTACTTACAACAAAGTCAAAGAGACGTCCTCTTATTAGATGCTGACCCTCAAGGAACAACAACAGATTGGGTCAAAGAAAGAGATGAAAACGATGAATTAAATAATATTCCATCAGTACAAGCATCAGGGAATATACGTTCAGTTTTAAAAGATTTAGATAAAAGATACCAAGATATTATCATTGATGCAGGTGGACAGGATTCTGAAGCATTACGTTCAGCAATGACTATAGCTACACATATGTTATTGCCGTTTAGACCCAAACGAAGAGATCTAAAAACTTTAGATCATATGGAACAAGTTTTAAAATTAGCAAAGACAGTAAATCCAAATCTGAAAGCTAGAGCAATTATTACTCAGTGTCCAACTCTTCCTTCTCAAGTTCAAAGAATTTTAGATGCAAAAGAGGCATGCAAATCATTTGGTATTGATGCATTGAATTCAATCACAACAAATCGAAATGTTTATGATGATGCAGATGAAAATGGGCTTTCGGTTTTTGAAGTAAATAGTGATCCTAAAGCGAAAGCTGAAATTGAAAGTATTGCAAGAGAGTTTTTAGGAGTATAACTATGGCTGGTTTAACTGGGCTAAACAAAAAACCTGAACCTACTGAACAAGATAAAATGTTAGATGCATTTATATCTGGTGCAGAAAAGAGGGTAAAGGCTTTAGAATCAAGTGAAAAAAAATTTATTCGTTACACTTTTTCTCTCAATGAAGATATTAGTAAACTAATTGATGAGCTGGTTGTAAAAGGGCAAAATGCAAGAATAAATCGTTCAAGTATTGTTCGAGCAGCTATAGAAAATTTATCGACATATAGTGCAGATGAATTAAAAGAAATATTAAATAAATAAATTAAAAATATCCCACTTTTTTAAGGGGGATATTTTTTATCCAAGTTAAATTTACTGTAAGTCCCCGGTGAACCCTATAGATATTTTTAAATTCAGCTCAGGCTCTAGCAGTGTGGTGGTAATTTATCTATTTGAGTTATTTTATATGAAGGCGTCCTTTTCTGCACAGACACGGATCTAGGCTATTCAGCTTGGCTGACTGAATTGATGTCATGATGTTTGATGCACATTGTCAAATTCTTTATCAAGCGAAACTCTGAATCAATGCTTGTAATTGTTTCACTATGATGAGTTTGAGTCCAGTGAAATGTTGCTTGTTCCAACCGTAGAGCTTTGAATACCCAGTCCATCATGTATCAACACTTTCATACAATGACCACGCTTATTCCAAAACAAGATAACCTCAATGTTGCGATTTGACATGGTCAAAGGCTTTTAGGACATGAGAAAGAGCAGTATAAGTAACTGCTCGCATATCCATGGGCTGAGTAGAAAGCCAGATTTCATCAATGTGAATCTTATTGTGAGCACCTTGGGGAATTCTGCCAAAGCGATTGCTCCTGATACCTTCCGTTTCAGCCCAATCGCTATGTTCGCATCAGGCGTCGTTATTGATTATGCCTTATACGGAACTCCAGAATTAGCCCTCGTTGCGAACAACAAAGCAGAAATCCTGCAGTTCCGCGGACGCTGATAAGTAGACAGATTCCTGACACGGAATACTATAACTTACATCACTTAAATAGGATGCATAAGTTATGCAAGTTACGCCACTTAAATAAGTTAAGGCGCTAAAGCGATAAAAGCTACATGATGGCCAGTACTGAGCACTGGCGATCTAAGTCAATGCTGCAGTTCTCATCATCATTGGAATAAGTGGACAAATTCCTGACATGGAAATTGCAGCGAGATTGGCTAAAGTTACTACGCTGATTATCAGCCGAGATAAAGTAATGTGAACGGGTAGTATTGCTGTAATGGATGGATTAAACGTTGCAGGGTAAGGCAATGTAATAAATGTGGGCTTTGGTGGTGCAGAGCTTGTTCTCCATCCAAAAGGCGAATATATCTACATACGGGATTTGAATTTAGTACTTACTGCAAAGCTACTGAAGCGAGGGATGTGTTGGGTGCTTTATCGGATGGTTACCTTTAATCCTTCATAAATGAGTGTACTAGTGAACAATACCACTTTATAGCAGTTAAACTTATTAAACTTATTAAACTTATTAAACTTATTAAACTTATTAAACTTATTAAACTTATTAAACTTATTAAACTTATTAAACTTATTAAACTTATTAAACTTAAATTGCTTAGGTGGTCTAACTAAAATTTTGTAGCAGAGTGATCTAATAATAAATGTATTAATAGACCATACCCTATTTTTACATATAAAAAATAACAGTTCTTACTTTTATAAACAAGCTTATAAAAAGTAAGTTATCTAGAATTGGGATTCGGTAAAGAATCTAACTAAATTCATGAAATATTGAACGAAGAGAGGTGGCAGTCCAAATGATGGTCATGTGTATCTAGAATTTCGGTGGCTATTCACTAGTAAATAAATTTTTCGGGCTCTAAGCACTTTTTAAAGGGAACGTCATCGACTCTAATTTCTATTTGGAACGGTGCTGTTAAAATTATGAGCTAAAAAAGATTTCCTTGTAATTGAATTTTTCCTGAATTAGGTAAATCAAATATTCTATACTCATGATAAAGTTTCAAAAAAAATTCTGGTGATTTTATAGAGTCTAATAAGTTTCGTTTATATAGTGAACTAAATAGGGCAACAGAGTGAGCTTGGCAATTAACCGACTTTAAAGGATTGAATTCAATATCAGTAAAACATTGATATTTGATCAACTCATCATGAAGGCACTTTTCTAAATTTAGTACATTTATATACAGCCAATCATAGAACGCTGTTTGAGGAACAACGTCCCATTTCGTGTTAAAAAACTCAAACCC
Organism: Acinetobacter sp. 479375; assembly: GCF_000581715.1. Taxonomy (NCBI): domain Bacteria; kingdom Pseudomonadati; phylum Pseudomonadota; class Gammaproteobacteria; order Moraxellales; family Moraxellaceae; genus Acinetobacter; species Acinetobacter sp. 479375. Next base: position 4,826 of record NZ_JEZN01000044.1, read on the forward strand.
AATTAATGCACCTGAATTTAATATCCTTTCATCCTTTTTTGCTTCTAAAGACGACTTTTTAAGAATATCTATATATGGCCCCCCTTTTTCAAATACCTTACTTGACTGGTAGGCTGACTCAACAGAATAGATTAAATCCCGCTTCTTATCTTGGATCTTTAAATTAAAAGCACTTAATTTGACACCTAAAGGATTCAATGACTTAGTTGAAACTTCGAGAATTTTTTCACTAGGGTATTTTTGACTTATAGCATGATGAAGCTCGGCAATAGATTTTCTCTTTTGTTCAATAGCCATACCATTGTGAAACTTAAATTCTATTAGCTCACTTTCGACCAAGCATGAACCTAAATCATGGGATCTAAATACTGGTCTTTTAGCCATGATCAAATACTCCTAAAACTATTACGGTCGTCAAAATAGCCCCAACAATTCTCGATGGATTCAATACTTAAGTTAGGGTAAAGCGTCCGCAGTCGAATGGCCAACTGATCATCATTCACAAAAATATGCTTTATATAGCTTGGTTCAATTTTCTCAAGCACCATAACTTCAGCTTGAACATCTGTTGTATCTTGATCTTTGAGCATAGTACTTCTTTTAAGGATGCATCTACTTGTATTTACTTCTTCAGCAAACATAGCCTCCAGTGCTGCTGGACCTTTGAATTGTTCGGTATGAAGATTCCTATATATGCTTGAAGCAGCATTCGATGGATAAAATAAACACTCTTTGGTATGAACAATCGAAGCATTTAACAATATTAAGCACCAAGTATTGTTGATGTAGGTAAGCGTCCGCTGAACCCCATGCCTATTTTTTAATTCGGTTCAGGTTTCCAGCGGTGTGGTAGCAATTCTTCAATCTGAGTCACTTTATGTGTCGGCAACCTTTTCAGCACATCACTTAAATAGGCATAGGGATCCAGCCCATTCAGCTTTGCTGACTGGATTAATGTCATAATATTGGCTGCTCGCTGACCGCTGCGCAGCGAACCTGCAAATAACCAGTTCTTACGTCCCAACGCCCAGGGGCGAATCTGGTTTTCCACCCAGTTATTGCAAATCGGTAGATTGCCATCATCCAGATAGCGGCTTAAGGCTGGCCAACGCTTCAGAGTGTAATTGATCGCCTTGGCGGTTGGAGAACTCGATGGCACAGTCAGTTGATGTTGGTTGAGCCATTCATACAGTTGTTGCATCACCGGTTGACTATACTGTTGTCGGTATTCGCGGCGCTGTTCTGCTGTACCATCGGTCTTTTTCCTGAGTTCTGCTTCTATGGCATACAGTTTCTGAATCAGCACTAATGCCTGTTCAGCGACCTGACTTTTCCCAGTTACATGCAGTTCATGGAATTTACGACGTGCATGCGCCATGCAGCCCACCTCAATGACATCGCCTGATTTAAAGCGTGCTTTATAACCACTGTAATCATCACAGACTAGATAGCCCTGCCAGCCTTTCAAGAACTCTTCAGCATGCTGGCCTGAACGACTATCCTGAAAGTCATAGATCACCGCCTGAACTGGATTGTACTGTGTAGTGGCATAGGCCCAGACATAACCTTTCTTCGGTTTTTTATTATTCTCACCCATCCGCATGATGGTGACCGGTGTTTCATCTGCATGCAGCACCTGCTGTTGTAGTACCACCTCTTTTAAGGCATTGGCCAGAGGTTCCAGTTCTACACCGCAGCGACCTATCCAGTCAGATAAAGTTGATCTAGAAAGTTCGATTCCCGCCCGCTGATAGATCAGACGTTGACGGTACAGCGGCAAATGATCGGCATACTTCGATACCAGCACATGGCTGAGCAATTCAGGTGAAGCAATGCCTTTATCAATCACATAGGCGGGCATCGCTTGCTGAGTCAGAGTGTCACACTGATCACAGACCCATTTACCACGCACATGCTGTTCCTTATAGAACTGTGCCGGTCTGAAATGCAGTTTTTCACTGACATCTTCGCCGATACGACGGAGTTGGCAGCCACAAGCACATTGGGTTGATGCAGGTTCATGCTCAATACGGATGGTGTGTAGATGATCTGGCAGTGGTCGACGTTTAGGTTTGTTGACTGTTGCTTTGTGTGTCGCTGCATTGGTTTTATCTGCATTTAGCCGTTCCAGTTCTAGATCAACCGCGGCAATATCTTCTTCAACCGCTTCATCCCACAGATGGATTTGTTTTGCCGTTAAGTGTTCATTCTTTTGGGCGAATTCGTGCTTTTTAAACAGCGCCAGTTCATGCTCGTATTTTTGATTGAGAATAGAAAGATGCTGAACTTTGGCATCCAATTGCTGGTTTGATTTTTCTAATTCTTGATTTGATTGTGCCAGAGACTGATGCTGCATTGCCAACTGTCTGGTAAATTCCAGCAGTTGTTCATGGGTCAGTTGGTTTAAGTCAGGCAGTGTATTCATGACCGCAGTATGCCTGAGGTCATGAAGAGAATGAAATAGAACGTTTGGAGAATAGCAGAATGCACCAACCTGGTTTAGAGCATCGTCACTACCTGCTGTCGTCCAATGCGCTGCCAGGGCAAACCCTGGATCAGTGCCTGTAACTGTTCCGGGCTGAGGGCCACGGTTTCACCTTGGTGAACTTGAGCCCAGTGAAATTTACCCTGTTCCAAACGCCGGGCACACAGCCAGATGCCCAGTCCATCATGTACCAACACTTTCATACGATGGCCACGTTTATTACAGAACAGGTAAGCACAATGCGGTTTGATGTAGCCAAAGGCTCTCACCACCTGGGCCATGGTCGTATCCATACCTGCACGCATGTCCATGGGCTGAGTAGACAACCAGATTTCATCAATGCGGATCATGTTGCAAGTGCCTTGAGTAATTCTGCCAAGGCAGGTATTTCTGATGTCTGCCATTTTAGCTGAATATCATTATTCGTATGAGGCACGGTGATACACAACGTGATCCTCTCATCAATAGGTTGGCTGATTGCAGCAGTGTAAGGCAAAGCAATAAATGCTGGATTCACATGAGTAGGATCTTGCACGGCACCATCATGATGGCTGAAGATCCTGATCCAACGACTGACAAGGTTGGCATTAATACTATGTTGCAGTGCGACCGAAGCGATCGAGGTATTAGGATTTTTACAGGCATTGACAATACTGAGTTTGAATTCTTTGCTGTATGTTCTGCGTTTTTTAGCAACAGGAGGTGTTGCTGAATATATATCCATGTTCATGGATTAAGTCCCCACTTGTTTTTAGGTGGGAACTAAATTAAGGCTTATAGGATCGCTTGGTAAGGCTGTGTTAGCCGGATGCTTA
>NZ_JEZN01000045.1:0-7483 GCF_000581715.1 Acinetobacter sp. 479375
TCGAGTTCTCCAACCGCCAAGGCGATCAATTACACTCTGAAGCGTTGGCCAGCCTTAAGCCGCTATCTGGATGATGGCAATCTACCGATTTGCAATAACTGGGTGGAAAACCAGATGCGCCCCTGGGCGTTGGGACGTAAGAACTGGTTATTTGCAGGTTCGCTGCGCAGCGGTCAGCGAGCAGCCAATATTATGACATTAATCCAGTCAGCAAAGCTGAATGGGCTGGATCCCTATGCCTATTTAAGTGATGTGCTGAAAAGGTTGCCGACACATAAAGTGACTCAGATTGAAGAATTGCTACCACACCGCTGGAAACCTGAACCGAATTAAAAAATAGGCATGGGGTTCAGCGGACGCTTACTTGGTTTCACCATTTCTAAACTATCTATGCGATAGGAAACTTTGTATATCACTGTTTTCAAATGGTTTATTATTTCTAAACTATCTATGCGATAGGAAGCACCTTTCGCTTCTTGCATTCACTCAAGCTTTCTTTCTAAACTATCTATGCGATAGGAAGCCCATGACCGGACGTTTCATGCCCTGTTTGATCTTTCTAAACTATCTATGCGATAGAAAGCAACCCAATGATCGTGACTTGATTGCTTATCATTTTCTAAACTATCTATGCGATAGAAAGCACCAAATTTGAAAACACCAATGTAAATTGCACTTTTCTAAACTATCTATGCGATAGGAAGCTCAATGTACTTGACCAGTTTGTTTTTACGAACTTTCTAAACTATCTATGCGATAGGAAGCACGATCCCAAGCAAGGTTGACAGCTGCTGTTGTTTCTAAACTATCTATGCGATAGGAAGCTCAAAAATATTTAAATAGATCAAATATTTAAGTTTCTAAACTATCTATGCGATAGGAAGCTATAAACTCTTATTAATAAATCATTTAATAACAATAAGTTATTTTAATAATTTAATATTATGCTTTAAAAACAAGTTAAATCATAAGCTTATGATTTTATTATATTATTAAAGGGTAAGAAAAATATTGATTTAAAAAGAGCAATAAGTCAACTTGATTTAAAATTGAATCCACTCGCTTTAGGCATTAAAAAGCAAGACAAAACAAGGTATCATAAGCCGTTTTGCATCATCATCTTTTGGAGACCCCTGAGTGGAGCAACCGACTATTCACCCTGAACAATTACAGGAAGCAGCAGAAAACCTAACAACGATTCGTGATTTCATTCGTTTCGGTGTGACTGCACTACGTCAATATGATGCTCATTTAGGTCAGGGAACCGAAGACTATTTCGCAGAAAGTTCAGCACTGGTGTTACAAACACTTTCGTTAGAGTGGGCGGCAGATGCAGAGATTTTGGATGCAAAACTATTACCCAGTGAAAAAGCTGAATTTTTAAGTTTGCTTGAACGCCGTGTCAATGAACGAATTCCAACATCATATTTGCTCAATCTGGCTTACTTTGCAAATAAACCGTTTTATGTGGATGAACGAGTATTGATTCCGCGTTCACCGATTGCTGAGTTAATTGAACAACGTTTTGCTCCTTACTGCCTTGATGAACATGGCAATATGCTTGAAGCAATTAATCATTTACCTGAAAATTCAAATCCTAAAACACCACAACGTATCTTAGATATGTGTACGGGTTCAGGTTGTATTGCGATTGCTTTGGCTTATGCATTTCCAGAGTCGGAAGTGGATGCAACCGATATTTCTAAAGATGCGCTTGAAGTCGCTGCGATTAATACAGAGCATCATGATAAACAATATCAGGTGGCTTTAATGGAATCTGATTTATTTTCAAAAATTCCTGCCGAAAATCAATACGATTTAATTGTGAGTAATCCACCTTATGTGGATGCAGAAGATATGGCAGATTTACCTGAAGAATTTCTGCATGAACCAGAACTTGCATTGGCAGCAGGTCAAGATGGTCTGGATCTGGTACGTAAAATGCTGGCTCAGGCCGCAGATTATCTGACCGAAGATGGATTAATTGTGATTGAAGTCGGTAACTCTGAATGGGCAATGCGTCAAAATTTCCATACAGTTGATTTCTACTGGCTAACTTTCAAAAAAGGTGGTTCAGGTATTTTTGCTTTAACCGCAGAGCAATGCCGCCGTTATCAGCGTTTATTTCAAGAATCTTTAGAAGCATAAGGAGTTGTAAATATGGCAGGGAACAGTATTGGACAACTCTTTCGTGTAACGACTTGTGGTGAGTCACATGGCGTGGGTTTAATGGCCATTGTTGATGGTGTACCACCGGGCTTGGAACTTTGTGCAGAAGACTTGCAAAAAGATTTAGATCGTCGTAAACCAGGAACATCGAAGTTTGCGACCCAGCGTAAAGAACCTGATGAAGTTGAAATTATTTCTGGGGTTTTTGAGGGTAAAACCACAGGTACTTCAATCGGTTTGCTCATTCGCAATACAGACCAGAAATCGAAAGATTATGGCAATATTGCTCAAACCTTTCGCCCGGGACATGCGGATTATACCTATACGCAAAAGTATGGTTTCCGTGATTATCGTGGTGGCGGACGTTCCAGTGCGCGCGAAACAGCAATGCGTGTTGCAGCGGGTGCAATTGCAAAAAAATATTTGTCTGAAAAATTTGGTATCGTGATTCGTGGTCATGTCACCCAAATTGGTAATGAAATTGCAGAAAAACTGGACTGGACTGAAGTTCCAAATAATCCATTTTTCTGTGGTGATGTTGCTGCCGTACCGCGTTTTGAAGCCTTAGTGACTTCTTTACGTGAACAAGGTACAAGCTGTGGCGCAAAACTGGAAATTTTAGCCGAAAAAGTTCCAGTGGGTTGGGGTGAGCCTGTATTTGACCGTTTAGATGCTGATATTGCACATGCCATGATGAGCATCAACGCTGTAAAAGGTGTAGAAATTGGTGATGGTTTTGCTGTAGCAGGTCAGTTTGGCCATGAAAGTCGGGATGAGTTAACCACAGACGGTTTCCTTGCTAATCATGCAGGTGGTATTTTAGGCGGTATTTCGAGTGGACAAACCATTCGTGTCGCTATTGCGCTTAAACCAACCGCAAGTATTACCACTTCAGGTAAAACCATTAATCTGGATCGTGAAAATACCGACGTATTAACCAAAGGTCGTCATGATCCTTGCGTGGGTGTTCGGGCAACACCCATTGCGGAAGCGATGCTTGCGATTGTTTTGATGGATCACTTCATGAGAAACCGTGCGCAAAATGCGGATGTCGTTGTTCCATTTGCACCAATCGAATCTTAAGTTAGTCTTATATAAAAAACTCACCAGCATCTTTCGGTGAGTTTTTTATAGCAAAAACAGATTTAAGAAGAATATACACCGACAAAATTTTGGTAAGCAGATGAGGCTCGACCATCAATATACATTGGTCGTTTGATGGCACCGTGGTCTGTGCTAATTTGAACATCAATGCGTTTTGCATTTTTAAAGTCATTTAAAAAACTGCTCGGCACTACAATATGGTTCGATGAGCGTTTCGGTTCTAAACGGCTGATATATTCAAGTTCAGTGGGTTGTGTTGGGGTATAACTTAGGTGTTTACCATCCACGATAAAGGTTATTTTCTTGATATCATAATAGAGATAGCTACTATTTAAACGCACATCAATACGAAGTTGATTTTTATTCTCCGAATTCCATGAGGCCGCCATAATCGGACACTGTTCGTTCGGTTTACATAGTAATAATCCTGCTGTAGCTAATCGATCAGTGTTACTTTTATTTTCAGGAACAGTGGCACAACCGTGTAATAAAATGAAAGCTGTCATTAGTCCAACTATTTTTTTCATTTCAGATTTCCCCTTAAATATGTTGTATTCATTTTCTTAATCTTCATCTATGCCCAGAAAATGAAAGGGTGGTGCCGTTTTGAATTGTGCTGTTGCATCACCTGCATAGATATTCTTTTGATTTTTACCTAAATCTAACTTACGTGTCACCCCATCTTTGAAATTAATTTTGTTAAGATCGACCCAGAAACTATTGGGTGAAAGCGCAGATTCAAAAAAGTAAAGTTTACGCTTATGATCAACAACCGTACGCCAGCGGGTTGAAGAGATATTGGGTTCTTCTTGAGTATTAAGCCCATAAGGGACAGAGACATTCCGAATAACACTGAAAACGGAGGCAAGTGCTTCTTTAGGATCATCATTTTTAGGAATCGCATTGATATAAAAAGAGGCTCTGGCAAAACGATCTGATGCGCGATTGGTGCCTGGAAGAAAAATCGTTCCCCCAATTTGTTTCCAATATTCATTGAGTGCAAGTTGCTCATCAAAAGTAGGAGAGTTGGTCATTACTTGATAACTTGAATCATGATGAATGACTTGTTTACCGTTAATATATTCAACTATTGCATTGTCTCCTGTTTTATCAGAAATAGATAAGTGTAAGGTCGTTAAACGTTTCTCACCCGGCACGGCATCAGTAACGATAATAAACGGCTCTTTTTGTAGAGCTTTGACTGCCTCATCGACAGTTGCAAAATTATCTAGGACATATTGCGCCCACGCAGCAATTGTCAGTTTGGGTTTATCTGATTTGGTTCGATCTGGATATTGAGATTCAACAAGCCAAAGCAAGTTGGCATTTAAGCCTGCTTCATTGACACCATCTGTAGTTGAGATATCGTAACCTGTTGCAACTACACTGCCATATTTAGAGGTCCAATGAATCGAATTTTTCCCCACATTACCACTGCGTTTTACACCACTAGGCAAAATCCATAAGTTGGTGCCGACATCCTGTTTCCAGTCCATAGAGCGGGCAGTAATAATGGTTTGGTTATTCCCTTGATACACCACCCGCGTACAACTTTCTGCTGTAAGGGATACCCAAAATAAACTACCGCCGATTAAACTACTTATGAGTGCTTTTTTAATCATTGTCATGTCCTCTTGTGAAGTATTTTTAATGCTTTTTTATGAGTTATCTCATTGGTTAATTTAGCGTAATTTATTTTGAATAGATAATTTTTTAACAAATTTCAGCATAAATGCTTTATAGCAGTTCGTTTATTTAATATTTTATAAGTAAAAATTAATTTATTTTTTAGATGAATTATATATTTTAATATTATTTTAACTTTATCTAGACTGGTCTGTATGTTTTTAATATAATAAGTTCAATCTACTCAGTTCTTAAATATCAGAATTTGCTCATAATAATTTTTTTCTAGTATCAATTTTATTTGATGTGATATCAGATGTTTAATAAATACAAACATTTAGCCAATTTTGTTAAGATCAATAGAGTACTCGATTTACCATTTGTGCGTTTTATGGCCTGCTTCTTCCCCAAGTGGCAGGTTTTTTTTATGCTCAAAATCTATGTCAAAAAGCAGCACTCATTCATATTTTTGTAAAAATTGAATGTTAAATTAATTTGAAAATCAAAGGGCATTGCGCAATGAAAAAAACCAATGAGACTAACTTAGATTATTTAAATAATATTATTGATGATTTTAAAGATACTAAAGAAAAGCCCAGTAAAATCTTAATAGGTTATAAAATATATGCTGAACTAATGAATGATGCTAAGTTCAAAAGCGAAATACTAGAATCTGCTTTAGATCCGAATAAACGTAAGTATCGAAAATTAAAAATAAAAATTACTCAAGATGAATATCAACTTAAAATTGAATCAAGCTAATGATTGTCTAAATAATCTTTTGAAAAATAAGTCATTTTGAAGGACTTATCATTTGAATTTGTTCCAAATGTTGTTCGATATTATGTGTTTTCAAAATCTTTTCATTATTTAGAAATCTTTTTAAAGATTGCCAGTGATTCTATTGGCAATCGGATTATTGACCTTTGTATTTGATAATAATTTTAAAGAAACAAAAATGTTTTGATGAGAGTGCTAAGTTTGATCATTGAACTCAGGCTCGTTCAATTCTTCCAATTTGGTCTTTACAAGATACTCAAAAAATACGTGTATAAGGCCATATCCCCAAAAACATAGATCAATCTTCCAATATACACAACGTATGGTTGAGTCTCTATGGAAACTAAGATTACAGTCCTACCGACTTTTTCGATTGACTTAGCAGTAGATCGGGTGAATAGTATTGAATAAAAGCTTGGCATTAGACTTCTTTCATGATTGTTTAACCCTCTTTATTTTTCTCCCATTAGGACAAATAAAAGTAACCTACGAAAGAAGTCTATTCAAATTGATGATTTTTTAAGAATTGTTTTGTTTATTAATTGTTTATATATCTGGTCAAGCTTTGTAAAGCAGTAAACAATAAGCTGAAAAGGTTTAAATAGTATGGATAAAATGAGAACAACAGTAAAATATGTCGTACTCAAAGGTGATGATTATCAACTCGGAACTGCTTTACATGAAGAGCATCTGGATGCGGGGAGTACATATTTTGACAATATACCTTCTGTAGTGACTTTTAATGGGCGTGATTTTCGGGTCAAGTATAAAGAGTTGATACGCAAACAAACCTATGATGAAAATGATGAATCTCAACACATTTTAGTGAAAATGATTGCAATGAACTAACTAAATTTAACAGTTTAAAATTCAAAATTGTTGATAATTAAAATGCTTAAAATATAATGTGGAGTGAAATAATGACTAAAAAGATCTTATTTATTTTATGTGGCGGCACTCTTGTTTTATCTGCTTGTAGCACGACCAAGACACCTACGCCACAAAAAATTGGAATGCCTAATCCAGCTAGTCAGTACTGTATTGATCAAGGTGGTAAGTTGGAGATGAAAAAAAATGCAAATGGTGATACTTATGCCAATTGTATTTTACCAGATGGTCGTGTGATTGAAGAATGGCAATTATTTAGACAAGATCATCCTCAAAAATAAGACACAAAAAAAGCTCAGAAAACATAAGGGTCTGTTGACATTTGATGTATAAAAAATAGCGAGTAAGTAAAATTCAATCGCCAAACCAAATTTACTACTCGCTATGCCTCGTACAATGCTGAATGATCAACACTGGTCAAAGTTAGAAACTATTCTGCGTAATTTTGATATTTATCTCAAACGAAATCTTCGAAATTTTATTGAAGCTATTCTTTATCGAATTAGAACAGGTTGCCCATGGCGAGATTTACCACCGGATTTTGGTAATCCAAATTCAATATTTAAAAAATATAGTCGTTGGTCTAAACATAATAAGCTGCTGAAAATATTTAAATTAATCAGTAAACATACAGATAAAGAGTGGATTTTTATTGATGGTTCTCATATTAGGGCGCATCAACACTCTGCTGGGTTAAAAGATCAAGCTATATCAAAAAGCATTGGTGGGAATAGTTCAAAAATACACTTGGCCGTTGATTCTTATGGTAATCCAATTGAAATTATGATCACGAATGGAACAACACATGATGTTAAGGTTGCACCTGAGCTAGTTGAAAAATTAGATTTGGAAAAAACTGAGGTCTTATGTGCAGATAAGGGTTATGATTCTGAACCATTACGAGAGCAAATCAGAG
>NZ_JEZN01000046.1:0-5002 GCF_000581715.1 Acinetobacter sp. 479375
ATCTTTTAATCGATCATCGAACTGAATCGTAAACCAATTCATTGCTAAACGCCAATTTTGAATTGGCATTGTCCATTTCTTAGCAGCATTGGTTGTTGCTAAGTAAATGACTTTTTTGACTGAATCATCTGACGAGAAGATCTTTCGCTTCTTGGTTGAATGGCGAATTACGCTATTCAACGATTCAATTGCATTGGTTGTATAAATCGCATGACGTATTTCAGCTGGATAGCTAAATATTGTACGGATATTTTCCCAATTGGCTCTCCAGGATTCTCCAATTTTCGGATATTGATGATTCCATTGATCACAGAAGATATCTAGAGATTTTAAGGCATTTTCTTCTGTACTTGCTTGATAGATCGCTTTTAGACCAGCTGTAACAGCCTTGTAGTCTTTCCAGCTTACAAATCTCAGGCTATTGCGTACAACATGCACGATACACAGCTGAATGTCCGTATGAGGATAAACAGAGGCAATGGCATCAGGAAAGCCTTTTAACCCATCTACACAGGCAACAAGAATGTCCTGTACCCCTCGATTTTTGAGTTCTGTCATGACGGATAGCCAGAATTTGGCACCCTCTGTCTGAGCAATCCACATACCGAGTAATTCTTTTTGCCCATCCATATTGATGCCCAAAGCAAGGTATACAGACTTGTTAATCACATTGGAGTGTTGACGGACTTTTACAACAATACAGTCGAGATAGACGACTGGATACAGACTATCTAATGCTCTATTTTGCCACTCAGTCACTTGCTCAATCACAGCATCGGTCACTTTGCTTATAAGTGATGCTGAGACATCTGCATCGTACATTTCTTTGAAAAATGCGACAATTTCTCTATTGGTCATTCCTTTGGCATACAGGGAAAGAATTTGGTCATCCATACTGGTAATGCGTGTTTGATGTTTTTTGATAATTTGTGGCTCAAATGAACCTTCCCGATCACGTGGAATATCTAAAGCCAATTGCCCATCTTGAGTTGAAACAGTTTTTGAGCTAAAACCATTTCGGCTATTTGAGCCTTTTTTCGGCTGATGCTTTTCATAACCAAGATGATCTGAAAGCTCTGTATTGAGTGCAGTTTCGATCATGAACTTTTTAAATATGGCGGTCATTTGGTTTAAGTCTTCTGGTGTTTTTAGACCCTTAGCCAATTCAGCAGCCATACTTTTGATTGTTGCTTCATCCATGTGAAGTACCTTTTGTAATTATCCTCTGAAGGATAAATGAAAATTAAGTACTTACACAAAATTTAGAACAGTCCCTCATCGTCGGCTATTTCATAGATTAATACTCTGATTCCCCAAATAACAACTTACCGATCCACCAAATAGACTGGCCAAAATTTGAAATAAGTTGTTCACCTTGTCTAAGATAAGACCTATTTTCATCAATTCCAGCTAGCTTCAAAGCATCTCCAATCTTAGAACTCGTCTGATGTGCATCACCATTTCGCATATCATAGACTCCAGCAATCACTCCAAAAATTTCACGAGCTTTATCGTTTCCAACTTTATCAGCTAAGATACTTTCAAGAAGTTTATTTGAACCAAGCTTCTCTTTATCTTTATGCGTTGAAAGCTTACGGAGTTGCTCCTTATTCAAACGCTCAGAGAAAAAACGGATAACTTCCTTTGCTAATCTTAATAATGATGTCTGATCCTTACTCGAAAAACGAGAGATATCCTTAAAAAAGTTTGTATCACTTATATCTTGTGAAAATAGCTTAATTCCATATTCATTATGGAACCCTGCTTCTAACAATTTGGTACATTCAAATAGCATAGTTTCAGCAGCGTGTGTAGAAGCAGGTTTTACCTTAACCTGTGACATCAGTAATTCAGAAGAAACCTTTCCATCTGGGGCTGTGTTATGGCCAGCCCAAACATGTTGCTCCCATGCTTCTAAACGGGCTATATCATAAGCATATACAGTAATGAAATCTGACGAGTTCACTCCAAAATGTATTCTATATCCAGAGGTCGAATGAATAGCTCCAGTTTCTGCCGTATACCATTCAAGAAAAAATCCTCTATAACTAAGCAATTCATTAACAACACCAGAACGAAACCATAGCCAACGACCTATATCTTCATTGTTTAATGAAGCAGCATTCATTCTTGTCCCATCAGTTTCTACAACGAAATTTGGTAATGTATCGTTTTGATCTCTACGAACACGTATACTTTTTCTTTGATGATGAATCCATTCATCCTTCCAAAACTCTCCTTCTACTCGTACACCTTGATATCCACCTATATGACCTTTTGAAGTTTCATAGTCTGTATTGTCATCATTTTCAGGCCCCATTACTGGTGCATCTTCACCTTCATCTACATCTGTTCTCCAAACTCTAAAAGATGCCCATCCACCTCCAAAAACATCATTTACATTGCGAATAAGTAGCTCAAACCTTCCATCGTTTCGCTGTTCTTTAAAATTTGTTAAATCTGTATAAGCACTACTTGCCAATGATTCAACGTTTTCTACTCTCTGACGATAATATGAGAGTCGAAGTGTTAAACCTCTTGCAGCTAAATAATCTATTAAAAATTCTCTTTTAATTTCTATGAGTACATGATTACCTTTTTCATCAAATACCTCACGAACAACTTCAACAAAATTTTCTTCAGGTCTTATCCAGCTTTGACCTTCCTTAATTAAACCCAGAGCAACTATCAAGTCTGGATTAAGTATCCACCTTCTTCCACCAATAACAGGTTGTGGATATTCAAAAACTAAATGGACACCTATAGGTTCTTTATCATTGCGTTCGTACTGATCAATTGGAGAATAATGGCCATCATCATATGCATATGGCTTACCAATTGAACTAATACCTATATCACTCCAACTTAAGTCATTTGCTTTATCTACATGCTCTGGTAGAAATGCAACTGATCCACATCCAAAAAAGTCACTTTCAAAGCCTATATTTTTAACAGAGCCTTTTTCCTTAGTCTGTGATGCTCTAAGAGGGACCCAAGTTGAATTATTGAAATTTCTGCGAGTTTCTTGAAGTTGAAGAATCCAATTCTTTTTATCCATATTAAGTACTCTATCTAATTTAACTATTATCAGTATACCCAAATTATAGTAAACTTAGACAATTGAAAGTATTGAGAAAAAATGAGTAGCTCCGAACATAAACCAAATGAAAAGCAGGCTTTTTCTATTGCTTGCAATGCTCTAAAAGATAGATATGGAGATGCGCAATTAATCCCTGAACAAAAAGATAAACCCGATTTCGGTTTTATCTGGAAAAATAAAAGAATAGGTGTAGAAGTTGTAGCACTAGATGATAGTGAATTATTAAGAGCGATAAGTTCTCATGAGGCACAAAAACTAACGAAAGCAAGAAAAAAAGAGCTACATGCTATTAAAAATCTTCAACCCTATACAAGATACAATCAGACAATTAAGCCTGATACTGGTTTTGTTAAGCCAGCTCTTGATAGTAAGTTGAAGCTCTACGAAACTTATAAATCAAACTTTGATGAAGTTTTTCTTTTATTGCATTGTGAGTCATTCGAAAATATAAATTTCCTAAATCTATTAAAAGTTATTGCTAATAATTATTTACTGGATAATGATTGTTTATTTTCTAAAGTCTATCTAGTTGATCTTAAAAACAATAGATTTATTGGAAAGATTTTTGATTTTAAGAATAAGAAAAGATTAAAAATACCAAAAAAATTACTTTCGTATGAAAGTGAAACACGAATATCCCATTTTTTTCCTGTAGCAAAGGAATTTAATATTTATGAAACATATGAAAGTGAAGTGAAATAAGTTTTCAATAGTTTTTTTACTTAAATATAGAGTAATGTTTCTATTTTAAATTTAAAAAATGGGGGAGACATGAGAGGATTACTAGAATCAATATTTTTTCCGTTTTTAGTAAGTCAAAAATTATGGTGGATCATCATTACAGGTCTGGGACTATCTTTATTAATTAAGTTTGCAATGGATTACCAATTAGCAAGATTTCATGCTCAGACAGCACATACATTTTTGTCAGGACTAGAACCTTATCGATTGATAAAGAGATCTAACTATCTAATTATTGGTGTTCTGATTTGGACCCTAATTGCATCAATTCGAGAGTACAAGAAGACTTACGATAGGTATTACTGATACGAGTAGATAGTGGTAAAGATATGGCTATATGGTCAACATTACTTTAACTTAAGGAAAGTAAATGAGCTTAATAAGTATAGAGATGTTAGATGATGCTGACTCAACAGTTTTTAAACCAGATCTTATTTAATATAGATAAAAATCAATTAACTATCTTAAAAAAAGAAAGTAAAAAGCTCACGTCTCTAGGTGATAATAATTTTAATGATTTGAACCAAAATCAAAAAAATATATTATTAAAGTCATTTGATAAGTTATTGAATAGTAATTATAAATTATTAAATAATGATTTGGATGTTCTCTTTAATAAAGATACAAGTTTTAACGATTTTTTTAAGATAACTCGTCTGTCTAGGGATGATAGTTTTTCGTTATTTTGGGATCACATCCAGTTAGTTGATGCACTTAACAATGATTTAAATAAACAGTAAGCATCCGGCTAACACAGCCTTACCAAGCGATCCTATAAGCCTTAATTTAGTTCCCACCTAAAAACAAGTGGGGACTTAATCCATGAACATGGATATATATTCAGCAACACCTCCTGTTGCTAAAAAACGCAGAACATACAGCAAAGAATTCAAACTCAGTATTGTCAATGCCTGTAAAAATCCTAATACCTCGATCGCTTCGGTCGCACTGCAACATAGTATTAATGCCAACCTTGTCAGTCGTTGGATCAGGATCTTCAGCCATCATGATGGTGCCGTGCAAGATCCTACTCATGTGAATCCAGCATTTATTGCTTTGCCTTACACTGCTGCAATCAGCCAACCTATTGATGAGAGGATCACGTTGTGTATCACCGTGCCTCATACGAATAATGATATTCAGCTAAAATGGCAGACATCA
>NZ_JEZN01000047.1:0-4991 GCF_000581715.1 Acinetobacter sp. 479375
GAATGATTTCACCTTGAAAGTGCCGACCGTGGAAGGGATTCATCTGCTGTATCTCGAAATAAATAAGATATTTAGCTTATCATGTCAGCCTATTTGCAACAGTGCCGATACATCGGCATCGTACATTTCTTTAAAAAAGCAACAATTTCTCTATTTGTCATTCCTTTCGCATATAGCGAAAGAATTTGATCATCCATGCTAGTAATGCGTGTTTGATGCTTCTTAATAATCTGTGGTTCAAAAGAGCCATCACGATCACGAGGGATATCTAAAGCAAGCTGCCCATCTTGTGTTAGAACTGTTTTGGAGCTAAAACCATTACGTGCATTAGATCCTTTCTTAGGTTGATGCTTTTCATAGCCTAAATGTTCAGAAAGCTCAGTATTCAGAGCGGTTTCGATCATGAACTTTTTAAATATGGCTGTCATTTGGTTTAAATCTTCAGGAGTTTTTAAACCTTTAGCTAATTCAGCTGCCATACTTTTGATTGTAGCTTCATCCATGTGAAGTACCTCTTTTTATTATCCTCAGTAGGATAAATGAAAATTAAGTACTTACACAAAATTTAGAACAGTCCCACAACTCATTTTGTTGAACTATATCTGTACAACAACTCTACCTCGAATTTTTCCATCTAAAATTTCATTTGAAATATTTAAAGCATCTGTTAACTGAATTTCAGTCGTTACTGTTTCTAATTTTGTTTGATCTAATTCTGTAGCCAAACGTTCCCATGCTTCTTTTCTTAATTCGATTGGTGCCATCACGCTATCAATTCCATATAAGGTAATCCCTCTTAGAATAAATGGAGCAACTGTTGCTGGAAAATCCATTCCGCCTGCCAAACCACACGCAGCAACTGCACCACGATATTTTGTACTAGCACATGCATTGGCTAAAGTATGGCTTCCAACAGTATCAATTACGCCAGCCCAAACTTCTTTGTTTAATGGCTTTCCTGGGGAAGATAATTCAATACGATCAATAATTTCACTCGCCCCTAGATAGGTTAAATATTCTGACTCTTGAGGTCGACCAGTCGAAGCTGTAATCTCATAACCAAGATGATTCAAAATAAGGCACTGTTGCAAATAGGCTGACATGATAAGCTAAATATCTTATTTATTTCGAGATACAGCAGATGAATCCCTTCCACGGTCGGCACTTTCAAGGTGAAATCATTCTTTGGGCTGTTCGTTGGTATTGTAAATATGGCATCAGCTATCGTGAACTTCAAGAAATGCTCGCTGAACGAGGCATAAATGTGGATCACAGTACAATTTATCGTTGGGTTCAGCGTTATGCTCCAGAAATGGAAAAACGGTTACGCTGGTATTGGCGTAATCCTACAGATTTACATTCATGGCATATGGATGAGACTTATATCAAAGTGAAGGGGCGATGGACTTACCTGTATCGTGCAGTTGATCAACGGGGTCATACGATTGACTTTTACCTTTCCGCTAGACGGAACAGTAAATCAGCCTATAGTTTTCTAGGAAAGATCTTCAATACGGTGAAAAAATGGCAAATTCCACGGGTCATCAATACAGATAAAGCAGCGACCTATGGCCATGCTTTATCACGATTAAAGCGAGAAGGAAAATGTCCAGTAGATATTGAGCACAGGCAGATTAAGTATAAAAATAATGTCATTGAATGTGATCATGGTAAGTTAAAGCGAATCATCAGGGCCACATTAGGATTCAAATCTATGAAGACTGCTTATGCCACAATTAAAGGTATTGAAGTCATGCGTGCACTACGTAAAGGACAAGCATCGTCATTTTATTATGGTCAGCCTCAGGGTGAAGTGTGTCTAATCAACAGGGTTTTCGGTCTCTAAGCACTTTTTAAAGGGAACATCATCGACTCAAATCACTATTTGCAACAGTGCCAAATTTCAGGCAGCACACTCATACATTTAAGCGTCGGTTTAAGCTGGTAGTTTACTCGCCAAAACATCTACTTTTTCAATAGACGGTGGCTCTGAAAATAGCTCATCGGCCTGAGCCATCAAAGCAGCTGCAACCTTGCCAGATAGATGTGCTTGGCGCCCCGCCTCATCAGGAAATGCATCAAATATACCAAATGTTGTAGGTCCAAGACGTAGGCCAAACCACGCAACTGTCGCAGGTTCTTCCATTACAATATGTAAACCGGCTTTAAGGAAAGCTTCCACTTCGTCTTCTTTACCCGGTTTAGCTTCAAGGCGGACATATAAAGCTGTTTTAAGCATGACTAAAACTCCACAATTGACTAGAATTAAAACTGATTCTGACATTGCTAATGTATGCATGTCAGAAAGTTTTGTTGTATAAAAGTTAAAAAAAAATCCCATAGCTGAGCCAAAATCTGTTTTTTTATTCCGACATAATGCTATGAATTTATTCAAGTTAATATCATTAACATTTGAATCAAAAAATTAAGATATGAGATGGTTAAATTCAATCTTAGTTATATAAGGATCAATTGACTCTACCTTAGATTTATAAGCTGACCTCTTCATCTGAAAATTATATTGCTCAAGAAGCATTCAAGAACAACATGTACATCCTCATATCTATCAAAGTTATTTAGCTAGGAGTTTGCTGTGAAACTCTATATGTTTCTCTATAAAGCTCGCAATGAAGTAATAGCTATGGTCATACCCTTCTCTTAGGTTAAGTGTAAGAGGATATTCTTGTTCCAAACACATATCACTAAGAAGCTTAGGCCTTAACTGTTCTTCAAGAAAATCATCAGCTGTTCCCTGATCGACTAAAATAGGTATATGAACTTCAGCGTTTTTGATTAATTCAATCGCATCATAGCTTTTCCATAAAGTTTCGGTTTCACCTAGGTAATGTGTGAAAGCCTTTTTCCCCCAAGGTACTTGGCTAGGTGCAACAATCGGTGCAAAAGCAGAAATACTTTTATACAGCTCAGGATTTTTTAACCCAATTACTAATGCACCATGACCACCCATGCTATGACCCATAATACTTTGGACTTGATTGGTCGGAAAATTTAGGTCAATCAGATTTCTGAGCTCTTCCACAATATAATCATACATTTTGAAATGCTGTGACCAAGGTGCTTGTGTTGCATTCACATAGAATCCTGCACCTTGGCCTAAATCATAATCTGCATGATCTGGTACATCTTCTCCACGTGGGCTGGTATCTGGTGCAACAATAATGACTTTATGTTCAGCCGCATACTTTTGTGCTCCGGCTTTAGTAATAAAGTTCTGTTCGTTGCAAGTCAGTCCTGATAACCAATATAAAACTGGCAACCGCTCATCTTTGTCATGAGGTGGCAGATATATTGAGAATTTCATTGAACAGTTTAATGCTATTGACTGATGGCGATACACTTCTTGCGATCCACCAAAAGAAGCATGTTTCTCAATTATTTCCATAATCAATTACCTATGTTGAGCAAGACTTCATGAGAAATCGAGTAAACAAAGAGTCCGACATTCTCCACAGAGAATAGTGATAAAGATTTAAAATGTAGGCAGGTTGATTGAACCTATACACGATGCCTACACAGATAGATCTGTTTTACAGATGATGTGCCGTTTTGGAGAATTCCATGCATGTCATTCATGATGCACATGCATGGAAAAGTATAAGGTCTGACGGAATTATTCGTAATGAATTACAGTACGAATTGACTTACCTTCATGCATTAGATCAAAGGCTTCATTGATCTGATCCAAGCCCATCGTATGTGTCACAAATGGTTCTAATTGAATTTTACCGTTCATGGCATCTTCAACCATTCCTGGAAGTTGCGTACGACCTTTTACGCCACCAAAGGCAGAACCTAGCCATTTACGACCAGTAACAAGCTGGAATGGACGGGTAGAGATTTCCTGACCTGCGCCAGCTACACCAATAATTACGGATTGTCCCCAGCCACGGTGTGCACTTTCAAGGGCTGCACGCATTACATTCACGTTACCAATACATTCAAATGAATGATCTACACCCCAGCCAGTCATTTCGACAATGACTTGCTGGATTGGTTTGTCGTAGTCTTTAGGGTTCAAGAAGTCCGTTGCACCAAACTCTTTTGCCAGCGCAAATTTATCTGGATTCATGTCAACTACAATAATACGCCCTGCTTTAGCTTGACGTGCGGCTTGTACGACTGCCAGACCAATACCACCTAAACCAAAGACCGCAACACTATCACCTTCTTGTACTTTAGCCGTGTTGTGTACTGCACCGATACCCGTTGTGACACCACAACCCAGTAAGCAGACATGTTCGTGATTGGCTTCAGGATTGATTTTAGCCAATGATACTTCTGCCACTACAGTGTATTCACTGAACGTTGAGCAGCCCATATAGTGATAAATCGGTTGACCATTGTAGGAAAAACGAGTGGTACCATCTGGCATTACACCTCTACCTTGAGTTTCGCGAACGGAAATACACAAGTTCGATTTTCCAGATTTACAGAATACGCACTCGCCACATTCAGCAGTGTAAAGTGGAATTACGTGATCACCTGGTTTGACGCTAGTCACGCCTTCACCAACCTCAACTACAACACCAGCACCTTCATGCCCGAGAATAGCAGGAAAAACACCTTCAGGATCATCGCCAGATAAAGTAAATGCGTCTGTATGACACACACCGGTATGGGAGATCTTGATTAATACTTCACCTTTCTTCGGTGGTGCAACATCAACTTCAACAATTTGAAGAGGTTGACCAGGACCAAACGCAACAGCAGCACGTGACTTCATGGAATAATTCCTTATACAGATCTATTTTAAATATGATTTTAGAATCTTGGCGATTTCAGCCAATTCTTCTTTTCGTTGTTGTTCTGTAGTTTCACCTGATACTAAAGTGTCCTTTAAATGAACCTCCAACATTTCATTCATTAAACCATTAATAGCACCACGCACAGAGCATATTTGTTGCAGAATTGCACCACATTCCACAT
The DNA here is from genome assembly GCF_000581715.1 of Acinetobacter sp. 479375. NCBI lineage: Bacteria > Pseudomonadati > Pseudomonadota > Gammaproteobacteria > Moraxellales > Moraxellaceae > Acinetobacter > Acinetobacter sp. 479375. The sequence continues at coordinate 4,948 of NZ_JEZN01000047.1, forward strand.
TGTCTTCTAACGCTTTTTCAATCGCTTGCGTCTGACCTTTGATC
>NZ_JEZN01000048.1:0-4609 GCF_000581715.1 Acinetobacter sp. 479375
CCTCGTACAATGCTGAATGATCAACACTGGTCAAAGTTAGAAACTATTCTGCGTAATTTTGATATTTATCTCAAACGAAATCTTCGAAATTTTATTGAAGCTATTCTTTATCGAATTAGAACAGGTTGCCCATGGCGAGATTTACCACCGGATTTTGGTAATCCAAATTCAATATTTAAAAAATATAGTCGTTGGTCTAAACATAATAAGCTGCTGAAAATATTTAAATTAATCAGTAAACATACAGATAAAGAGTGGATTTTTATTGATGGTTCTCATATTAGGGCGCATCAACACTCTGCTGGGTTAAAAGATCAAGCTATATCAAAAAGCATTGGTGGGAATAGTTCAAAAATACACTTGGCCGTTGATTCTTATGGTAATCCAATTGAAATTATGATCACGAATGGAACAACACATGATGTTAAGGTTGCACCTGAGCTAGTTGAAAAATTAGATTTGGAAAAAACTGAGGTCTTATGTGCAGATAAGGGTTATGATTCTGAACCATTACGAGAGCAAATCAGAGTAACAGATACCGAAGCTAATAGTCCACGGAAGTCAAATACTCAGTCCAACAATAATCATATGGATTGGAATTTATATAAAATTAGGCATTTAGTGGAAAATACTTTTGCAAGATTGAAGCAATTTAGAGGAATAGCAACTCGATATGACAAGCTAAAACGTAATTATGAAAATGCGGTTGCTTTAGCTTGCATATACATTTGGTTGCCATTATGAAATGTCAACAGACCCATAAGTATTCTGAGCTTTTTTATAGATCAAAATTTATAACATCACAAACATAATAATCAGACCCAAAGCAATCCGATACCAAGCGAAAACACGTAAAGTATGTTTTTCCACAAAACGTACTAAAGCTTTTACTACAAACAATGCAGCAAGAAAAGCAGTGATAAAACCAAGTGCAATATTGGTCATATTATCCGCGGTGAGTACATTTGCATTACGAATTAAGTCAAAGGTTGCTGCACCTAGCATTGTAGGCATCGCCAGAAAAAAAGAGAACTCGGTCGCTGCTTTACGTGAAAGTCCTGCGAACATTCCACCTACAATCGTTGCACCAGATCTTGATGTTCCAGGAATCATGGCAACACATTGAGCTAGACCAACCAATAGCGCCTGTTTAAAGGTGATTTGAGTGGCTTCAGTAGTTTTATGATCGAACTTGATTGACTCTGCCCAGAAAATAATTAAACCACCCACAATTAATGCAATGGCGACAACTAAAGGGCTAAACAGTACAGATTTAATAAAATCGACTGCCATCACACCAATAATGACCGCTGGGAAAAAAGCAATCAAAACACTCATACAAAAGTGTCGCGCCTCTGCATCCCCACTAAAAAAGCCTTTAATCAAATCGACGATTTTTTGTCGGTATAACCAGCAAACTGCCAAAATTGCACCTAACTGAATCACGACTTCAAACACACGTCCACTATCAGAATGAAAATCAATCAGATGACCAAAAAGAATAAGGTGTCCAGTACTAGAAATAGGTAAAAACTCAGTTAGGCCTTCAATTAGTCCTAAAAAGAGAGCCTTAAAGGCTTCAAGGTGTTGCATGGATGATTACTCATGAATCAGATTTAATGATATTAATTAAAAAGAAAGGTGAGAGTGTAAGTAAAAAACTAAATATTTTTCAAATCATAACAGCCTTACTTTTATTCTTTTTTAAGAAATACAGTTTTCTTAAAGTTCAAAATTGTATACGCATTAACGCAAGGATCGAATAGATGGTTCGGTTTCCATTGTTAATATTTGTGAAAATTTTCTCCTCAGTGAGAAGCTAATGCTTTTTTCAGTCTCAGGAGTAGGGAGGTTATAAAATAGCATTTAAATTAATGAGAATCATTTGCAATTAATTGTGCGTTCTTGTATATTAGTGCCACTGGAAAGTTTCATGGGCTTGCCAGACATAAAAAGACTACTTCAGTAGTATGTACAGCGTGATCCTTAACAACCCCATTGTGTTGAGCAATGGGTTTTTTTATTAAAGTCGTTAAGTGCAATTTAGTCTCTTTCATACTGACCAGTGATCTAAACAGAATGATTGATCATTTGATTGCATCTTCAATTTCCTGAATATTAATTTTTTGCATACGAAACATCGCATTCATGGCGCGTTGGGAAGTTTCGGAATCTGGGCTATTAATTAACTCAATCAGACGTTTCGGAACAATCTGCCAATGTATGCCGAATTGATCTTTCAGCCAACTACATTGCATCGCTTGACCACCATGTTGTAATAACGCAGACCATAAGTGATCCGTTTCCATTTGGCTTGAGGTTTCTACAACCAAGGAAATCCCTTGGTTAAAACTGAAATGATGTGAATAAGAGGAATCCATACAATATAAAATATAATCATCAATTATAAATTGCGCGTGTTGTACATATTCAGGATTCTCTGAACGATTTTCTCCGTCTTTATAACGCATGATGCCACTGACTTCAGAATTGGGAAAAATTTGTGTGTAAAATTGCATTGAATGGAGTGCTTTTCCCGCATTGTCTTCAGTAAACATTAACGTTGGAATCAACTGTTGAGTATCTAAGTCTTCTCTTGTATCCAAATAAAGTTGCCATGAAACACCAAACCGATCCTGTACCCAGCCATACATCTCGCTCCAAGGATAACGATCCAAAGGCATTAAAATTGAACCACCATCGATCAATTGATCCCAATAATATTGAATTTGCTCACTAGACTGGCTTAATAACATCAAGGAGATAGATGGATTAATCTGAAATTCAAGATCAGGTCCACCACTGAGTAGCATTAATCTTTGATTAAAAATAGAGAGTTGTGACACATAGTCATTGGTTTGCAGTAGCTGCGCGTTAAACAATGAGCTATAAAATTCTGCTGCCTCACTGCGGCCATATTTTAACCATACACAGGGATAGATATCATTATTCATCGTTATACTTTTTTTATTGTGTTGATGATTATTTTATCAGCAAATTGGGTAAATATTAATCAAAAATTTAAAACTATACATCACGATTGAAAATAAACGCGACTAACATCTATGTAGAGTGTTTTGGTACAGGAATCAATCCAATACCAAAATTGATCATTAAGAAGATGACTTTTGTTGTTCAAGTTGTTGTTTTAAATATAAATCAACATAGTATTTTTCAGTGTAGTCATCTGCATATTGGTTCGCCTGACTCCGCGTTTTAGTCTTCTCAGTCTTTTCTATAAGACCTGATTCAGGTGAATAAAGGAGCACCCACCATTGTCGATTAATACGTCTAACATTGAAAAGCTCTTTACTATATTTACGTTTTGCCATTGTGAATCATGTGATGGAAAATATTGAGACCAGTTCTACTTGAGCCTTACACTTAAGTCAACACAGACCTTAGGTAACTGCTCAAATTTTATAAAAATAATGAAATCTCTTAAATTTTAAATAAATAGACTTAAAAAATGAGGCAAGAAATAGAGTTAATACATGAAATTTACTGTAAATGTAGTGTTGTCTTTTGTTAAGTTGTAAAAATCAAATTTAATTTAATTATCAAGATAAGATTTTGATATTTAATAAATTTTTTAAATTTTAAATTGTAAAAAATGCTTACTAATTATACAATTGTAAGCTATTTCTCACAATCTTGTAAGCCAAAAGCTTATTCATTTGAAATCTCATGAAACTATACTCACTCCAGCACATCAAAAAGGCATCTTGACTATTAAATAGAAAGCTGAATATTAACTGAGAGATCTGGAAAAAATAATAAAGATATCTTTATTAATATAAATCGTCTAAATAATAGAGAAGAATCTCAAATAATCAATTGATGTGTCAATATCTCTCCTCTTTGGGGGAGGAGGAGAGATAATTATTCAATCACTAATCTATAGGGTATTGGTATGTTCATCATTAAAAATATATTTGTATTTTTATTATCTATCGTTTGTTTATGCCTAATGCTCATTGTTTTTAATTATTTAGGATTTATGAAAATCATAAACCTTGTTGTTTCTTCAGTTATTTTTGGAACTTTTATCACCTTATATTTTAAGGAGATCAAATTATGTATGACTCTATTTGCGCTGTTTTTTGGTGCAATGTTATGTATAAGTCAGACCATGGAAGTGGTTCTTATGTTTTTAATTACGCTGTTGGTCTATTTTACAATTACCACGATGATGCCAAAGCTAAAAAATAGGCTTTGTTGCACAAATAGACGAAAGGTAGAGTTGTTCTAATCTTCAGATATTTATGCAACAGCCACCGTTTTAGCTGTACCAAGTTGAGTAAATTTATTCAAAATATCGACTCTTATTTGCAAGTCAACCACCTGACGATTAAAGCATCGACTAGATACACCTTGTCCAAGTCGTTTCAAGGCAAACATTTTAGCCTCTATTCGGGATCGTCGATGATAACCAATATCTCGTTTCCACTGCTTTTGACCCTTGTCCCAACAGCCTTGTACTGCATGATTTCTTGCTTTACCAATTTCATTTTCTGCCCATAAAGCAGCATTGGAACGAGGAGGGATAATTACATTTGCTTGCCGTTTCAAAATCGCATCATAACAATTCACTGTGTCATAAGCACCA
>NZ_JEZN01000049.1:0-4302 GCF_000581715.1 Acinetobacter sp. 479375
TCGCTTTAACCGTGATAAAGCATGGCCATAGGTCGCTGCTTTATCTGTATTGATGACCCGTGGAATTTGCCATTTTTTCACCGTATTGAAGATCTTTCCTAAAAAACAATAGGCTGATTTACTGTTCCGTCTAGCGGAAAGGTAAAAGTCAATCGTATGACCACGTTGATCAACTGCACGATACAGGTAAGTCCATCGCCCCTTCACTTTGATATAAGTCTCATCCATATGCCATGAATGTAAATCTGTAGGATTACGCCAATACCAGCGTAAGCGTTTTTCCATTTCTGGAGCATAACGCTGAACCCAACGATAAATTGTGGTGTGGTCAACATTCACACCTCGTTCAGCGAGCATTTCTTGAAGTTCACGATAGCTGATGCCATATTTACAATACCAACGAACAGCCCAAAGAATGATTTCACCTTGAAAGTGCCGACCATGGAAGGGATTCATCTGCTGTATCTCGAAATAAATAAGATATTTAGCTTATCATGTCAGCCTATTTGCAACAGTGCCGTGTTGATCATCCAGCTTTGATTGAGATTGAACCGTCTTCAAAATATCTAAAATTTCATAACACCAGTTGGCCAATTTTGGATTGATACTGTAGTAAACCCATTGGCCTTGTCTGCGATCTTGAAGTAGCCCTGAAGCACGTAAAAGAGCTAAATGTCTTGAAATTTTAGGTTGACTGAGTTGTAGTTTTTCAGTCAAATCACATACACATAGTTCTTTATTTTCAACAATTAATGTCACTATATTGAGACGTGTTTCATCTGATAAGCATTTAAAAAAATTAACTTGATCCATATAAGTCTCCTTCACATTCTTTCCATTTAAGAGATGAGAAAGTGCTATTTAATTCTTTGGCCATTTTCATCAATAATTTTTTCACCATCTTCTTTGCTAAATGCGCCTTTCTGAGGAAACGGGAGAATATCCAAAACAACTTCAGAAGGACGACACAAACGTGTACCTAAATCCGTAACAACGAATGGGCGGTTAATCAAAATAGGATGTTGAAGCATAAAATTTAAAAGCTGTTCATCAGACCAATCTTCCCGAACAATTTCTAAATCAGAATATGGAGGTACATTTTTACGAATTGCTTCTCTAACACTTAAACCAGCACTACGAATAAGTTCAATTAATTCTGCTTTCGAAGGTGGGGTAATTAGATATTCAATAACGATTGGTTCAATTCCTGCATTTTGAATTAAAGCTAAGGTATTCCTTGATGTACCACACTCAGGATTGTGATAAATCTTTATGGTCGAGAACATTTTGACTGACTCTGCTATTAGAAACTCAGATATATTTATATACGTATTTACACATATATGCAAATACGTATATTGATTTTATTTAAATTACTTAATGTCAATAAATGTATATATATTCTTGCAAATTCTTATGAGTGAGAAAAAACTCGTTATTTAAATATGTAAATTTAGAGTATACCCTAAAGTTACAATCTGAAAGTTCATGAAATTATGTATCATTTAAATGATTTTTAATCATAAGTAACATGTAACTTTGATATTAAAGATTTATAATTTACAAAATTGTTCATTTTTATCCAATTGGGGCGAGAAAGAGTGAAAGGCCAAAAAGTAGGTTATGTGCGAGTGAGTTCGGTCGAGCAAAATACTGGGCGTCAACTTGAGGGGATTGAAGTCGACCGGATTTTTGTTGACCGTGCTTCAGGTAAAAATACTGACCGACCTAAATTTCAGGAAATGTTGAACTATGTCCGGGAAGGGGACAGGGTGATTGTACATTCCATGGATCGTTTTGCGCGAAGCCTGAAAGATTTGGTCACTGAAGTAGATAAACTGGTCAAACGAGGGATTGCCATCCAGTTTGTAAAAGAAAATATTACTTTTACGGCCGAATCCACCCCGATGGATAATTTGATGCTGCAATTGATGGGTGCTTTTGCACAGTTCGAACGTGAGATCATTTTAGAGCGGCAAAAGGAAGGAATAAAACTCGCCTCTGCTCAGGGGAAGTACAAAGGTCGGGTGCATAAACTAAAGCCTGACCAAGCTGAAGCTTTACGACAAGCATGGAGGGAAGGGAAGTATCCATCAAAAATGGCATTAGGAAAAGCTTTTGGGATTAGTCGTCAGGCGGTATACCGATATTTACAAGTTAGTGAATAGTGAACCGTACCGGGTTTGTCGGAGACTTTTTTATTTAAGTTAGGCCACCTGACCTAACGGGTTAATCTTATCATAGTATATTGCTTCAAACTCAAAAGGCGATACATAACCCAGTGCACTGTGTACACGCTTTTTATTGAACCAATCTACCCAATTTAGTGTCGCAAGTTGTACATCCGCTAAACCTTGCCAACCTGCTTTTAGATATTCAATCACCTCTGTTTTGTATAAGCCATTCACCGTTTCAGCCAAAGCATTATCGTATGAATCACCAGTCGTACCGACTGATGCTCGTAAATTTGCAGCTTCTAAACGATTGGTATGGCGAATGGAAAGATATTGAACACCTCTATCTGAATGATGAATCACATTCTTTGGCATGCCTCGATCATGCAATGCTTGCTCCAATGCATCGAGCACCATATCTGTATTCATTCGTGTAGATACTTTCCAGCCAACAATTGCTCGTGAGAACACATCAATAATAAAGGCGGTATAGACTCAGCCTGAATTTGTTTGAATATACGTAAAGTCACTCACCCACAGTTGGTCAGGATGATCAGCAGTAAAATTACGTTTCACTAAATCATCTGCTCGTTTTTGGTCATCTCGGCTACGGGTGGTTTGTTTGTTCTTACCTCACCAAACACCTTGTATACCTAGCTTTTTCATTAATCGAGCAACAGTACAGCGTGCGATAACATAACCTTCACGTTTCAGTTTTTGCCAGACTTTACGTACACCATACCGACCTGAACTTTCCTTCCAAATTCGTTTAATTTGTTCAGCATGATGCAAGTCATGTAAATCTCGCTTTGCTCGATGTTCTGGATTTTCGCAGAGATCTAGAGTGCGGTAATAGGTTGAAGGTGCGATTGGTAAAATTCTACAAATCGCCTCGACTCCGTACAGCTCTTTATTATTATGGATAAAATCCACCATTATTTGTGTGGGCAGTCGAGCTCCGCCTGGGCGAAAAAAGCGGCTGCTTTACGTAGAATCTCATTGGCGCGTTGCAGTTCTTTATTTTCGCGTTCGAGTTGTTTGATACGTTCTTGGTCTGAAAGCTGCTGTACTTTAACTGGATTTTGCTGATCTAAATGCTTTTGATGCCAGGCACGTAGTGTTTCAGGAGTACAACCCTTGCGCAGTATACTGCTCAGGGAGCAATAGCGGTGATCGCAGCCCAATTCGATGGATAATCTTTTTCAGATTCAATCAATAATTGAACCGCTCTTTCTCTAATTTCAGGGGTATATTTTAATTTTGTCATCGGGATAGTCTCTCAGAATATTAACTCTCCGACAAACCCGGTACGGTTCAGTCTAGGATCAATTTAAAAAATGGGTGGTGTTTCAAAAAGTATGCTGAAAAAAAGCAGGTTGGATTTTGATAAAATAGAGAAATGCGAATAACTCTAGAAATCAAGTGTCCAGCCTGCCTAAGTGACAGTATAAAGAAAAATGGCACAAAAGTAGATGGTAAGCAAAATTACCAATGTAAAATATGCAGACGTCAATTTATTGGTGATCATGCTCTCAGTTATCAAGGCTGTCACTCAGGTATCAAAACCAAAATATTACACCTCATGGTGCGAGGCAGTGGTGTCAGGGATATAGCAGAAATTGAAAGAGTAAGTATCGGTAAAGTTCTACGGACACTTAGCCAATCAAAATATCAACTTCGAGCACAGCAAAGTCATTATGAAACCCTTGAAGTAGATGAGTTTTGGACTTTTGTTGGTCATAAGCAAAATAAACAATGGCTAATTTATGCCTATCATCGAGAAACAGGTGAAATTGTTGCTTATGTATGGGGTAACCGAGATTTAGCCACTGCAAAACGACTTAAATTAAAATTGAAGCAGTTAGGTGTAAGCTATACATGTATATCAAGTGACCATTGGGATAGCTTTGTTACGACCTTTAAAGAATGCAAACAGTTGATTGGTAAATTTTTCACTGTGGGTATAGAAGGCAATAATTGTCGATTACGGCATCGAATCAGGCGAGGCTTTAGGAGAAGCTGCAACTTCTCCAAAAAGCTTGAAAATCATTTCAAAGCCTTTGATTTAGTGTTCTTTTATATCAATAATGGATTCGTTTAATGCCAGCATACTTTTTGAAACACTACC
>NZ_JEZN01000050.1:0-3840 GCF_000581715.1 Acinetobacter sp. 479375
GAGCATTTCTTGAAGTTCACGATAGCTGATGCCATATTTACAATACCAACGAACAGCCCAAAGAATGATTTCACCTTGAAAGTGCCGACCGTGGAAGGGATTCATCTGCTGTATCTCGAAATAAATAAGATATTTAGCTTATCATGTCAGCCTATTTGCAACAGTGCCGTTATGTCCGGGTCAGTTCAGTCGAGCAAAATACGGGACGTCAACTTGAGGGAATTGAAGTCGACCGGATTTTTGTTGACCGTGCTTCGGGTAAAAATACCGACCGACCGAAATTTCAAGAAATGTTGAACTATGTCCGGGAAGGGGACAGGGTGATTGTACATTCCATGGATCGTTTTGCACGAAGTCTAAAAGATTTGGTCACTGAAGTAGATAAACTGGTCAAAAGAGGGATCGCCATCCAGTTTGTAAAAGAGAATATTACTTTTACTGCCCAATCCACGCCGATGGATAATTTGATGCTGCAACTGATGGGTGCTTTTGCTCAATTCGAGCGGGAAATTATCTTAGAACATCAGAAAGAAGGGATTAAGATCGCAGCAGCTCAGGGCAAATATAGAGGTCGTGTCCATAAATTGAATCCAGATCAAGCTAAAGCATTACTGCAAGCCTGGAAAGAAGGGAGGTATTCATCAAAAGTTGATCTGGCAAAAGCGTTTGGTATCAGTAGACAGGCTGTCTATCGGTATTTAAAACAAATTAATTAGTCACTAGATGGACTGAAAGGTGCCTACAAAATCAGTGGCTATTCAGATATTGAAATTAGCTACCAAAAAAGTAGAGATGGTCTGCCTTGCGCAATATATTGCTCATCGTAGCCTCTACAGGCTTTAAGTTTCTAGGTGAAGGTGAATGGAAACGCAAGAAACATGAATCTGAATATCGTCGCCAATGGCGTAAGCTCCATATTGCTATAGAAGCTGAAACCCTTCAAATACGTGCAGTACAACTCACGACAAATAATGTCAGCGATTCACAAGTGCTCGAAGATTTACTTTCTCAAGTTCCCTTGGATGAACGAATTGATTCAGTCTATACAGATGGTGCTTATGACACAAAGCACTGCCGACAAGTCATTTTAAATCGTGATGCACATGCGGTCATTCCACTCAGGAAGAATGCAAAGCCTTGGAAAGATCAGCAAGTCAGGTCTATAGAGCGAAATGAGTTATTGAAAACAGTCAAACTGCTAGGAAGGTCACTTTGGAAAAAGTGGTCTGGTTATCATCGTCGAAGTTTGGTGTAAACCAAGATGCATTGCATCAAATTATTAGGTGATAAATTAACAGCAAGGAGTTTTCCTAGTCAGATGAATGAGATTCATGCACGCGTAGCCGTCTTGAACAAATTCACAGAATTGGGGCGCCCTCACACCCAAGTTGTCACTTGAATTTGGCTCAATTAGGATCGCTCTATCTTTCAACCCTTTATGCAACAAAGCCAGAGTGACTTGTAAAATTCATTAATTTTTCTCGTAAAAAATCAATGAAAACTCGAACTTTTGCAGGAAGTAAACGAGTTTCTGTCAGTGCATAAACAGGTAAAAAATCGCCCTGCCATTCAGTAAGAATTGGTACTAATAACCCCTTATTAACATCATCATGAACTATCTCATGAGGTGTAAAAATAATTCCCTGGCCCAGAATTGACAATTTTCGCATCATACCAACACTATTTAGCATGAATCGTCCACTAATCTTAACTTCTACAGCTTCATTTTTATGATTCAATTTCCACACTAAATTGTTAGGAAAGCTCAGACATTGATGATGTGCTAAATCGTTAGGATGATTAGGGTGTCCATGTTTTTCTAAATAATCTGTGGATGCATAAAGTTGTCCTCGAAATTGCATTAATTTATGGCCGATTAAATTTGAACCTGGTGGATTCCCCATTCGAATAGCTACATCAATATTCTGTGCAACTAGATCAACCAATTTAGGGGTCAAATCAATTTCAAAGTTAATGCCAGGATAAAGTTCTGCGAATTCTGTTAGTAGTGGAGCCAAAATCATTGCTCCAAAATCAACTGGTAAAGAAATACGTAGCAACCCACTGGGTTTAGATAGCATTTCTCCAAGCTGTTCATGAGCCAGTAGCGCTTCACTTACAATTCGTTTACAACGCTCAAAATAGACTTGGCCTGCTTCTGTTAGCTCCACTTTCCGTGTTGTCCGATGGAGCAATCGTAAACCTATTTCTTTTTCTAAATGACTAATTCTTCTTGATAATGTTGAACTTGGCATATTCAAGTTATCAGCAGCTTTTCTAAAACTCATCACTTTGCAAACTTCTACGAACAACGCCATATCATTAAGAAATTCCATCCCAATTATACCATTAATGGATTAATAATTTCCATTTTACCATATTTATCCCAAAGGCTAACTCGTTAATACTATTTCTACTTACTGGCATATTTAACTTTTAATAAGGAATAATGACATGTCTAAAGGAACCGCTGTCATCACTGGTGCAGCAAATGGTATTGGTCAAGCTTATGCTCAACGATTAGCTGCCGATGGTTTCGATATTGCTGTTGCAGACGTTGTAGATGCAGCCGCAACTCGTCAACTTGTTGCAGCAGAAGGACGTAAATTTTTCTCCGCTATTGTTGATGTCACCTCACCAGAGTCCACTCAAAAATTTGCAACTGAGGTTGCAGCTAATATGCCTCCTGTTGCCGCATTAGTGAACAATGCTGGAATTTATCCATGGAAATCATTTGAAGATACCGATTATGAAACATGGAAAAAAGTGATTTCTGTCAACTTAGATGGCGCATTTCTGATGAGCAAAGCATTTGTTCCTGTCATGAAAAATAATCATTTTGGCAGAATTGTAAATGTAGCAAGTACAACATTTTGGCTGAATGCGCCAGAGATGACAGCTTATATCGCAAGCAAAGGTGGTGTGATTGGTTTTACTCGTGCATTGGCGAGTGAAGTAGGTGCTTTTGGTATCAATGTTAACGCGATTGCACCTGGTTTAACCAATACCAAAACTATGCATGGAATTAACGCAGATATTTTTGAGTACTTACCAAAACAGCAAGCAATTCCTCGAATGATTGAACCACAGGACATCGTTGGAGTGGTTTCATTCTTATGCTCTACAGACTCAGGCTTTGTTACAGGTCAAACGATTGCAGCAGATGGCGGTCAAGTTCGTATCTAAGAAAATCAGACTAAGTTACATCAAATTATCTAAATCAATTTATTGGACAATGAATCATGAATCAAATATTTAAACCTATTCGTATCGGTCAGTATCAATTAGCAAATCGACTAGTTATGGCACCAATGACACGATCACGTGCTCAGTTTGATGGGACACCTGGCGAATTAGCAACCGAATACTATACTCAACGTGCAAGTGTTGGATTAATCATTGCAGAAGGCGCACAACCCTCTGAAGATGGTCAGGGCTATTTAGCAACACCTGGTATTTATACAGATTCACATATTGCGGGCTGGAAAAAAATTGGCACTGTTGCAAATAGGGATCTGAGTCGATGATGTTCCCTTTAAAAAGTGCTTAGAGACCGAAAACTCTATTCACCAGATACACTTCACCCTGAGGCTGACCATAATAAAATGATGAAGCTTGTCCTTTACGTAGTGCACGCATGACTTCAATACCTTTAATTGTGGCATAAGCCGTTTTCATAGATTTGAATCCTAAGGTGGCCCTGATAATCCGCTTTAGCTTGCCATGATCACATTCGATCACGTTATTTTTGTACTTAACCTGCCTGTGCTCAAGGTCTGGTGGACATTTTCCTTCCCGTTTTAACCGTGATAAAGCACCTCCATATGTGGGTGCTTTATC
>NZ_JEZN01000051.1:0-3635 GCF_000581715.1 Acinetobacter sp. 479375
AATGATCAAATCTTTATTTAGACTCTCTTTACGCATGGTCACAGGTTTTGTTCAAAGTCTGATTAAACTTTGTGGATTAAATTGGACCGCACCAGATTACAGTACGCTTTGTCGAAGACAAAAACATATTGATATTGCGATTAGCTATCAAAAAAGTAGTGATGGGCTACATCTACTCGTCGACTCAACTGGCTTAAAGTTTCTAGGTGAAGGTGAGTGGAAACGTAAGAAACATGGACCTGAATATCGTCGCCAATGGCGTAAGCTTCATATTGGCATCGATGCTGAAACCTTGCAAATACGTGCAGTACAGCTTACTACAAATAATGTGAGCGATTCGCAAGTACTCGGTGATTTACTTGCTAAAATTCCCTTAGATGAACGAATTGATTCGGTCTATACCGATGGTGCTTATGACACGAAGCACTGCAGACAAGTCATTCTAGATCGAGATGCACATGCGCTCATTCCGCCAAGAAAAAATGCAAAACCATGGAAAGATCAGAAATTGAGATCTTTAGAGCGGAATGAGTTACTGAAAACAGTTAAACGTTTAGGAAGAACGCTTTGGAAAAAATGGTCTGGTTATCATCGTCGAAGTTTAGTTGAAACCAAGATGCATTGCATCAAACTATTAGGTGATAAATTAACAGCAAGGAGTTTTTCTAGTCAGGTGAATGAGATTCATGCACGCATAGCCGTATTGAACAAATTTACAGAATTAGGTCGTCCTCATACCCAAGTTGTCACTTGAATTCTGTTCAAATGAGCAGAGTGTTATCTTTTAAATCTTTGTGCAACAAAGCCTTTCTAAGTCAAAAATACGTTTGGATAGCATTTCTGTCTATTAGAATGATTTGCATACAATGTTCTGCTTTTTAGAACACAAAAGCAGAATGAATTGAAAAAATCAAAAGTTATGGCATGAAAATCGCTTAAGCATGGATAAGTACTTTGTAAACTGCCCGTGAGATTGAATAGCTGTATGTCGATTACCTTTTCCCGATTTTCTGAATATTTTATGGCTGTTGCCCGTACTGGCAGTTTACGTAAAGCCGCAGAACAGCTTTTTATTTCAGTCTCTGCAGTGCATCGGCAAATTATTCTTGCTGAAGAAGAGTTAGGCGTTGCTTTATTTGAGCGTTTACCGCAGGGGCTGAAGCTAACGTTAGCAGGTGAATTACTTTATGCTGATTTGCTTAAATGGCAAAAAGAATATCAGCTGACTCGAATTCGATTTGATGAAATTCAAGGATTAAGTCGCGGCAATATTGAAATGGGTTTTATTTCTGCCCTAAATGATGGTTTTGTCGTGGATTGTATTCAACGCATGGCTGAAAGCTATCCATGGATTAATCTCAATATCAGTATGAATAGCAGTGAAGAAATATCGAGAAAAATCATTGATGCAGAATTAGATTTTGGCATTATCTTAAATCCTAAAAGTCACAATCAATTAGAAATCTTATCCTTTATTGAAATTCCTTTAGGCTATGTTTTATCACCACATCACACCTTAGCCGGCATGGATAAAATCTATTTATCTGACACTTTAAATGAGCGTCATATCATGCCAAGTGAGCCCTTAGTCATCAGTGATTATGTACATACACTCTATAAACATCACAAATTTAATCCTATACAAAAGATAGAATGTAATGACATTAGAATGATAACATCATTAATTCAACAACAATTAGGCATTGGCTTAATGTCATATATGGATGCATTACCACTTTTAAACTCAAAAAAGATCGTATTTAAGCCCATTCGTGAAAAAGGTATGCATCGTTTAACCATTGCACTGTGCGTCGCTTCAAAACGTCAAACATCTCGTCTTTCACAAATAATGGTAAATTTATTGGTCGAAAAAATGGAAGAAATCAAATTGCAATTAAAGCAACTTCCTTAAACATTTAATCCTTTGCTCTTCAATCTAATGTTTCTAAATAGCTAAAAAAAGCCAGTGTGAATATTCACACTGGCTGCTGAAAGCTAACCTTTTAGTTTTACATTTCTTTTTGTGTCTTACAGCTTAGTCGAGTGGATTACCGACAATGTTACTAATAATTCCCTTCATAATATGATTGCCTTGTTCTTTACGTAACTCTTCATACCACTCTCGGGTCACCGCTTCATCTTTCATATGTGTCACATCACAGCGCTTACGGGCACGAAGTACCAACTCATTGGCACGTTCATTACGCTTGTTCTGATAGCGACGTAAAGAATCTTGTAAACCTAAGGTATTAATTTGCAATGAACGTGCCAAATAGATAGCATCTTCCATCGCTTGGCAGCCGCCTTGACCAATATCAGGTGTTGTACTGTGCGCTGCATCACCTACAATCACCACTCGACCTTTGTAAAAATTGGCAAATGGTTCGATATCGTGAATTTCTACACGATTGGTCTTTTGCACATCGACTGCATCAATTAACTTTTGGACAGGCTCACACCATCCTTTAAAGTATTGTTTGAATAAAGCTTTGTATTGGCTACGATCATTTTCAAGACCAACAGCTAACGGCACATCAAAAAAGAAATAGAAACGATTATTCGCCACTGGCATCAGTGAAACACGTTTGCCTTCACCTACAAACGTTGTCCATTGATCTGCTGCGGCATAATCGTCTGAGACATCAACGAGACCATTCCAATTGACATAGCCTGCATAGCGTCGCTCAACTTGCTCACCTAAAACATAGGCACGAGTAATTGAGTGTGTACCGTCTGCACCCACCAATAGATCAGATTCTATTTCGCTACCATCTGCAAATTGAATTTTTACACGCTCTCCTTCTTCAACAAAAGAAATCATTTTCTTAGCTAGATGAATATCTTCACGACCAAATTCATCCATTAACATATTCTGAAGTTCCGCACGTGATACCGGATATGGTCGTTGCCCGACTTCTTCAATCAATGGATAAAGGCTAAACTGGGTCATCACATCGCCCGTCAGACCATCAATATAAGCAAGGTTATCCATTTTGCCGCCAAGCTTTTCAACTTGCTCTGTCAAACCCAAATAATTTAGACATTTCACACCGTTAGACCATAACGAAATAGCAGGGCACTGTTGCAAATAGAGATTTGAGTCGATGAAGTTCCTTTTTAAAAGTGCTTAGAGACCGAAAACCCTGTTGATTAGACACACTTCACCTTGAGGCTGACCATAATAAAATGACGATGCTTGTCCTTTACGTAGTGCACGCATGACTTCAATACCTTTAATTGTGGCATAAGCCGTCTTCATAGATTTGAATCCTAATGTGGCCCTGATGATCCGCTTTAACTTACCATGATCACATTCAATGACATTATTTTTATACTTAATCTGCCTGTGCTCAATATCTACTGGACATTTTCCTTCTCGCTTTAACCGTGATAAAGCATGGCCATAGGTCGCTGCTTTATCTGTATTGATGACCCGTGGAATTTGCCATTTTTTCACCGTATTGAAGATCTTTCCTAAAAAACAATAGGCTGATTTACTGTTCCGTCTAGCGGAAAGGTAAAAGTCAATCGTATGACCACGTTGATCAACTGCACGATACAGGTAAGTCCATCGCCCCTTCACTTTGATATAAGTCTCATCCATATGCCATGAATGTAAATCTGTAGGATTACGC
>NZ_JEZN01000052.1:0-2860 GCF_000581715.1 Acinetobacter sp. 479375
TCTTCCATTCACTTTTACATAAGTTTCATCAATATGCCATGTGCCGAGATGTGTAGGATTACGCCAATACCAGCGTAAGCGTTTTTCTATTTCAGGAGCATAACGTTGAACCCAACGGTAAATAGTAGTGTGATTAACATTCACACCACGTTCGGAAAGCATTTCCTGAAGTTCACGATAGCTAATGCCATATTTACAATACCAGCGTACAGCCCAAAGAATGATTTCGCCCTGAAAATGCCGACCATGGAAGGGATTCATACACTGAACCTTTAGCTAAAAAACTATTTAGCTTATCATCAATGGCTATTTGCAACAGTGCCGACTTACCTGTATCGCGTAGTTGATCAACGTGGTCATACGATTGACTTTTACCTTTCCGCTAGACGGAACAGTAAATCAGCCTATAGTTTTCTAGGAAAGGTCTTCAATACGGTGAAAAAATGGCAAATTCCACGGGTTATCAATACAGATAAAGCAGCGACCTATGGCCATGCTTTATCACGATTAAAGCGAGAAGGAAAATGTCCAACAGACCTTGAGTACAGGCAGATTAAGTACAAAAAAAACGTAATTGAATGTGATCATGGCAAGCTAAATCGGATCATCAGGGCTACGTTAGGATTCAAATCTATGAAAACGGCTTATGCGACAATTAAAGGTATTGAAGTCATGCGTGCACTACGTAAAGGGCAAGCATCGTCATTTTATTATGGTCAGCCTCAGGGTGAAGTGTGTCTAATCAACAGGGTTTTCGGTCTCTAAGCACTTTTAAAGGGAACTTCATCGACTCAAATCTCTATTTGCAACAGTGCCCGTTGTATTTCCTTGTCAGACATAATGATCAACATCTCTAATTTATATCCAGCCCATGATGATAAAAACCATCATAAACTAGACATTTTAATTAGTGAATAACATTAGCCCTTTTAAGGGCTAAAAATTAGATCCAGTTTTCTAACTTTAACCCATCTATGCGCTCAAATTCCTTGATGTTGTTTGTGACTAGTACAACATCTAAAGCGAGGGCATGAGCTGCTATTAGCATATCCAAACTACCAATGGTTTTACCTGTTGATTGGAGATCTTGACGTAATTTAGCGTAATGCCAAATCGCTTGCTCATCGTAGGGTAAAATATCTAAGGGTGATAAAAATTTGTTCAGAGCCTGCTTATTACGTTCAGAGCCTGCTTATTACGTTTAGAGCCAGACTTTTCAACACCAAAAGCTAGCTTTGATGCGGTTATGCTAGAAATAGCTAACTGCCCAAGCTGATATTGCTTAAAGCGTTCAAAAACTTGCTGTGGTTTATGATTGATCACGTAGATACAAATATTTGTGTCTAAGAGGTAAATCATTTGAAGTCCTCACGTAATTGCTCACCCTGATCAGCTCGTTCAAGCTGAAATCCTACTTCAAATTCATTAAGTGCTTCTAACATGATGTCCCATGGGTTTTCGATGGGCATTAATAAGACACCACGGCCAAAACTTTTGATAGCAACTTCAGTACCATTAAAGCGAAATGCTTTAGGTAAACGCACAGCTTGACTGCGACCTGTTTGAAAAATTTTAGTGGTTTCCATATTTGCCTCTCAATAAAGTAGTTATCATTGATACATATCATATTATCAAACTATTTATTACACGTGATTTGTTGTAAGTAATCGTTGCTTTCTAAAATTGATCTAAAAAATACAGGCAATAAAAAACCACGACATCCTGTCAGGGTTTTTCGTATTTGATGCTTAGGTATAACTCCTGTCGTACCTCACACTCCTTGTATCTGATCTTGTTATTCTTATCTGGAGCATCCTGCTCTTTATGTCCCCCTGATAGGAAATCAGCGTGCGATCGGGTGGTGTTTTAAAAAGTATGCTGACATTAAATGAAGCCATTATTGATGTAAAAGAAGGTTAAGTCGAAGGCTTTAAAATGGTTTTCAAGCTTTTTGGAGAAATTGCAACTTCTTCTAAAACCACGCCTTATTCGATGCCTTATTTTGCAATTATTACCTTCAATTCCTACAGTAAAAAACTTACCAATACTTTGCTTGCAGTTTTTAAAAGCAGTGATGAAACTGTCCCAATGATCACTTGCAATTCGGGTGTAGTGAATACCTAATTGTTTAAGCTTGGTCTTCAACCTTTGGACTGTAGCTAAATCTCTCTTACCCCAAACATAAGCAACAATCTCACCTGTTTTTCGATGGTAGGCGTAAATAAGCCATTGTTTATTATTTTATTTCCAACAAAAGTCCAGAATTCATCTACTTCGAGAGATTCATAATGACTTTGTTTAGGCTGAATTTGATAGGCCGATTCAGTTAAAGTCCGTAAGACTTTACCGATACTAATGCGCTCAACTTCAGCGATATCTCGTATACCGCTGCCTCTGACCATTAACTGTAATATTTTACGAGTAATGCCAGAATTACATCCTAGATAGCTCAGAGCATGGTCACCAATAAACTGACGTTTGCAGTCTTTGCATTGGTAGTTTTGTTTCCCATCGGCACTGTTGCAAATAGCCATTGATGATAAGCTAAATAGTTTTTTAGCTAAAGGTTCAGTGTATGAATCCCTTCCATGGTCGGCATTTTCAGGGCGAAATCATTCTTTGGGCTGTACGCTGGTATTGTAAATATGGCATTAGCTATCGTGAACTTCAGGAAATGCTTTCCGAACGTGGTGTGAATGTTAATCACACTACTATTTACCGTTGGGTTCAACGTTATGCTCCTGAAATAGAAAAACGCTTACGCTGGTATTGGCGTAATCCTACACATCTCGGCACATGGCATATTGATGAAACTTATGTAAAAGTGAATGGAAGATGGTCTTATCTGTATCGTGCAGTC
>NZ_JEZN01000053.1:0-2738 GCF_000581715.1 Acinetobacter sp. 479375
GCAGCACGTGACTTCATGGAATAATTCCTTATACAGATCTATTTTAAATATGATTTTAGAATCTTGGCGATTTCAGCCAATTCTTCTTTTCGTTGTTGTTCTGTAGTTTCACCTGATACTAAAGTGTCCTTTAAATGAACCTCCAACATTTCATTCATTAAACCATTAATAGCACCACGCACAGAGCATATTTGTTGCAGAATTGCACCACATTCCACATTGTCTTCTAACGCTTTTTCAATCGCTTGCGTCTGACCTTTGATCTTTCTGACGCGTAGAAGAATCTTTTTTTTGTCTTCAACCTGATTAGGCATCAGACCTCCTTACTTGCTAGCATTAATACTATAGTACCCCATAGTATAAAAAAAGCAATATTTTTTATAAATCGAAAATCAAAAAGACCTTTAGCGAAAATTTTCTATCCCTGTTTTTAGTTTTTTTTTAAATTAACATCGTAGAGCTGATGCTAAAGTCACAAAGAATGGGACTTTCAGCTCCCATTTTTTTATTTTGGCTCATGTTCTTTGTGATGCTGTGACCTTTTAGAATTATGTTTCAAATTTTAGCCACTTTGTAGATATTTTGAACGTTTCAAGCCTTGAAAATACTACCGACAGTTTAGATTAAACTGCCTTTACAGACTGTACTAGAATATTTTTAGTGAGCGGATGATATTTATTATTCATTATTTAGGAATTATTAAATCCTATAAATATCATTTATTGGATTAATTTATTTTGGTACTGTGCATATCATCCCCCAGTTAAGAATAAGGAATAACTATGAATAAGATGATGAATGCTCTTATCCTAGAAAATTTTGGTGATCATGAATTTAAACGGCACTGTTGCAAATAGTGATTTGAGTCGATGATGTTCCCTTTAAAAAGTGCTTAGAGACCGAAAACCCTGTTGATTAGACACACTTCACCCTGAGGCTGACCATAATAAAATGACGATGCTTGTCCTTTACGTAGTGCACGCATGACTTCAATACCTTTAATTGTGGCATAAGCAGTCTTCATAGATTTGAATCCTAATGTGGCCCTGATGATTCGCTTTAACTTACCATGATCACATTCAATGACATTATTTTTATACTTAATCTGCCTGTGCTCAATATCTACTGGACATTTTCCTTCTCGCTTTAATCGTGATAAAGCATGGCCATAGGTCGCTGCTTTATCTGTATTGATGACCCGTGGAATTTGCCATTTTTTCACCGTATTGAAGATCTTTCCTAGAAAACTATAGGCTGATTTACTGTTCCGTCTAGCGGAAAGGTAAAAGTCAATCGTATGACCCCGTTGATCAACTGCACGATACAGGTAAGTCCATCGCCCCTTCACTTTGATATAAGTCTCATCCATATGCCATGAATGTAAATCTGTAGGATTACGCCAATACCAGCGTAACCGTTTTTCCATTTCTGGAGCATAACGCTGAACCCAACGATAAATTGTACTGTGATCCACATTTATGCCTCGTTCAGCGAGCATTTCTTGAAGTTCACGATAGCTGATGCCATATTTACAATACCAACGAACAGCCCAAAGAATGATTTCACCTTGAAAGTGCCGACCGTGGAAGGGATTCATCTGCTGTATCTCGAAATAAATAAGATATTTAGCTTATCATGTCAGCCTATTTGCAACAGTGCCTTATTTTGAATCATCTTGGTTATGAGATTACAGCTTCGACTGGTCGACCTCAAGAGTCAGAATATTTAACCTATCTAGGGGCGAGTGAAATTATTGATCGTATTGAATTATCTTCCCCAGGAAAGCCATTAAACAAAGAAGTTTGGGCTGGCGTAATTGATACTGTTGGAAGCCATACTTTAGCCAATGCATGTGCTAGTACAAAATATCGTGGTGCAGTTGCTGCGTGTGGTTTGGCAGGCGGAATGGATTTTCCAGCAACAGTTGCTCCATTTATTCTAAGAGGGATTACCTTATATGGAATTGATAGCGTGATGGCACCAATCGAATTAAGAAAAGAAGCATGGGAACGTTTGGCTACAGAATTAGATCAAACAAAATTAGAAACAGTAACGACTGAAATTCAGTTAACAGATGCTTTAAATATTTCAAATGAAATTTTAGATGGAAAAATTCGAGGTAGAGTTGTTGTACAGATATAGTTCAACAAAATGAGTTGTGGGACTGTTCTAAATTTTGTGTAAGTACTTAATTTTCATTTATCCTACTGAGGATAATAAAAAGAGGTACTTCACATGGATGAAGCTACAATCAAAAGTATGGCAGCTGAATTAGCTAAAGGTTTAAAAACTCCTGAAGATTTAAACCAAATGACAGCCATATTTAAAAAGTTCATGATCGAAACCGCTCTGAATACTGAGCTTTCTGAACATTTAGGCTATGAAAAGCATCAACCTAAGAAAGGATCTAATGCACGTAATGGTTTTAGCTCCAAAACAGTTCTAACACAAGATGGGCAGCTTGCTTTAGATATCCCTCGTGATCGTGATGGCTCTTTTGAACCACAGATTATTAAGAAGCATCAAACACGCATTACTAGCATGGATGATCAAATTCTTTCGCTATATGCGAAAGGAATGACAAATAGAGAAATTGTTGCTTTTTTAAAGAAATGTACGATGCCGATGTATCGGCACTGTTGCAAATAGGCTGACATGATAAGCTAAATATCTTATTTATTTCGAGATACAGCAGATGAATCCCTTCCACGGTCGGCACTTTCAAGGTGAAATCATTC
>NZ_JEZN01000054.1:0-2548 GCF_000581715.1 Acinetobacter sp. 479375
TTGAAAATTGCATTGTCAGAACATGAGTTTTTAGTAGTACAACGTTACATACAACATCGTTATGAGCAATATTTGGTTAATCAGCAGGATGATCTACTTTTTAGTGTGAATCATCGTGTGTTAACTGATCAATGTATCAGCAAAATTACAGTAGATTTGTTTAGTCAAATATTAGGTATGCATCATGGCTTTAGTTTTCATACATTACGCCACAGTGCTGCTAACTATCTAGCAATAACTTTGCTCGGTTCAAAAGAAATGATCAAGACCTACACAGATTGTCCTTGGGTAAAAGCAAAAAAGATGAGGGATTTATTGTTTGGTATGAAAGCACGTGCTCAAGAAGAGATTATTCAACATAAATGGCAGGTGCTCGCCTCTTGGATGGGGCATAGCAGTATTGAGCAAACGGCTTCAAATTACCTTCATGTTTTGGATTTATTAGCAGTCGATCGAATTTATAATTCGCCGTGTATCATTTCAAAAAAAGTATTAGAACAGTGTTTTAGTCCAGTGAAGTCAAGTACAGACTACATAAACCTAAATCGTTATACTCAGCAGCAGAAATGGTTTAATTCTTATCAGCAAACACAGCCAGTTACGATGGCTGGCCGACAAGAAAAGAAGTTTAGTATAGAGAAGAGTACTCTGACACCTTTTCAACGTTTGATAAGTTTTAGAGAAGGTCGTTTAAGCGAAGATACCCAAGCTCAAGAATGGATGCAACGATGTCAATGGATGAGCACTAAATGGATGGATCGCCAAAAATTTAATTTAAAAACGAATTATGTTTATAGTAAGAATTTAGAAGAGAGTTGGTTTGATGAACTTTACGAAAAGGCTAAAAAACTGACTCGTCCAGATGAAATAATTCCTCTCCTTGATTTTCATTATAAAGATGATAGGCAGCAAGATGCACTGAAAGAAAAGAACATGGTTAAGGCGCTTAAAATATTATTATTATTTGGAAAACTGCGTAAGAACTTTCTACATTTTCAATGCCGAATGAAAGGTGATGAGCAACAAATTGTTAATTTTATTACTGGTATAGAGCCAATGTTAGGAGATCATCTGTATTTAGAAAAACAAAACTACCCAGTTAATTTGGATGCTCCTGAGCGAACCGTTAAATTTAGTTTTCAAAGAGTTGTCGGCTCTAACAAAAAAAATGTTACTCCGCTGGTTATATTTAATTTAATGTTAAAAATGATGCAAAAAGATGAACTCTGGATCAAATAGCCTAAGCAAACTGAAAAGGGGGAATTGTTTAAAAGGGACTGTTCTAAATTTTGTGTAAGTACTTAATTTTCATTTATCCTTCAGAGGATAATTACAAAAGGTACTTCACATGGATGAAGCAACAATCAAAAGTATGGCTGCTGAATTGGCTAAGGGTCTAAAAACACCAGAAGACTTAAACCAAATGACCGCCATATTTAAAAAGTTCATGATCGAAACTGCACTCAATACAGAGCTTTCAGATCATCTTGGTTATGAAAAGCATCAGCCGAAAAAAGGCTCAAATAGCCGAAATGGTTTTAGCTCAAAAACTGTTTCAACTCAAGATGGGCAATTGGCTTTAGATATTCCACGTGATCGGGAAGGTTCATTTGAGCCACAAATTATCAAAAAACATCAAACACGCATTACCAGTATGGATGACCAAATTCTTTCCCTGTATGCCAAAGGAATGACCAATAGAGAAATTGTCGCATTTTTCAAAGAAATGTACGATGCAGATGTCTCAGCATCACTTATAAGCAAAGTGACCGATGCTGTGATTGAGCAAGTGACTGAGTGGCAAAATAGAGCATTAGATAGTCTGTATCCAGTCGTCTATCTCGACTGTATTGTTGTAAAAGTCCGTCAACACTCCAATGTGATTAACAAGTCTGTATACCTTGCTTTGGGCATCAATATGGATGGGCAAAAAGAATTACTCGGTATGTGGATTGCTCAGACAGAGGGTGCCAAATTCTGGCTATCCGTCATGACAGAACTCAAAAATCGAGGGGTACAGGACATTCTTGTTGCCTGTGTAGATGGGTTAAAAGGCTTTCCTGATGCCATTGCCTCTGTTTATCCTCATACGGACATTCAGCTGTGTATCGTGCATGTTGTACGCAATAGCCTGAGATTTGTAAGCTGGAAAGACTACAAGGCTGTTACAGCTGGTCTAAAAGCGATCTATCAAGCAAGTACAGAAGAAAATGCCTTAAAATCTCTAGATATCTTCTGTGATCAATGGAATCATCAATATCCGAAAATTGGAGAATCCTGGAGAGCCAATTGGGAAAATATCCGTACAATATTTAGCTATCCAGCTGAAATACGTCATGCGATTTATACAACCAATGCAATTGAATCGTTGAATAGCGTAATTCGCCATTCAACCAAGAAGCGAAAGATCTTCTCGTCAGATGATTCAGTCAAAAAAGTCATTTACTTAGCAACAACCAATGCTGCTAAGAAATGGACAATGCCAATTCAAAATTGGCGTTTAGCAATGAATTGGTTTACGATTCAGTTCGATGATCGATTAAAAGAT
>NZ_JEZN01000055.1:0-2457 GCF_000581715.1 Acinetobacter sp. 479375
ACTTGGCAAGGCTGGTTATATTTGGCTGTGGTTCTCGATTTATATTCAAGGAAAGTCATCGGTTGGTCAATGAAACCTACGCTTGCCAAGGATATCGTTTTAGATGCAATTCTTATGGCAGTATGGCGACGCAGACCCAATGAACCTGTGATCATACACTCAGACCAAGGCTTACAATACAGCAGCGGAGACTGGCAGAAATTCTGTCAGAAGCATAATTTGGTTCCAAGTATGAGCCGGAGGGGAAACTGTTGGGATAATGCTGTTGCTGAATCCTTTTTTAGCAGCTTAAAGAAGGAAAGAATTAAAAAGCGAATCTATAAAACACGAGAAATGGCTCGTGCAGATGTGTTTGATTATATCGAGATGTTTTACAATCGAATCAGGCGTCATTCGCATCTCGATGGGATGAGCCCAGAAGCATTTGAGGCAGCTTCAAAATGAAGCTGTCTCATGTCTAGGATACTGGGAGCAGTCCAGAATATGATGGTGAAAATGCGGAGTATAAAGCTTTCAGAGAGCATGACTGAAAATGCAGATTTAAATAAAGAGTAAGTTATTAGTGTAGAGAGGTTCCTTAATTATTAAAGTACCTATGAGTGTTGTAAAATGGACTGATCTCCTTCAGCCTGAAAACTTTAGACATTTTTTGTAGAAGTATAATGATTTACAGCTATGATAATTGAGCAATAAAAAGGAGATCAAATAGATCTCCTTTTTAATTTAGTGGTATGTCATGTGTCATAAATATCAACTCATGTTACGTGTCGAGTCAATATTGACACCTGTCATGTCGTTCCATGACAGGTGTTATGTCGTTTATGACAACTGATGTGTCGTTCAACGGCGGTTTTACGTCATGCGACACATAAGTTGTCATTTCTGGCTTATTAACTTCAATGAGTTAGATATACTTGCGACACATAATGACATTAATTAGCGACACAACCAATGTCGTTTTTTACATAAAACGACACAACCTCTGTCAATTTTTGAAAATGTGTTTTCAAGAAGGAATAACATATGATCCCATTGCAAGAATTCCACTTTTATTTAACTACCGCAAAAAATCCGCCATTTGCTATTATGACCGAAATTAAGAAAGCCGATAGTGGTCAATTTAGTGCATGGACTGGAATGCCACAAGAATTACCAACAGATATTATTGTAGATATAAGTCAATCACCTCTATCATCAGAAATGCATGATACAGCTCTTAAGGCCTTTGAGGCTTTATTCGTTAATATTGTAAAATATGCCGAAAAATATAATTATAACTTTACCAAAATTAATAATCCTTGTAACTGTGAGCTTTTATCAGTTGAAAAACAGAAAAATTTATTAAGTCAATTTAATATTGATGCAGAAGTAACAGTTAATAATCCTCCATCACTTACAGCACCATAATTTTATATTAATTTATATAAAGAGAGTTGAATGCAAGTAAAGACAGGGAGATGGGCAATACCTATATAGTTCATACGAGAAAGCCAGAGAGGATGTCTGGCTTTTTTATTGTCTATATTTCAGATGTGTAGTAGGGAAGAATATGACCATAAAAAATCATCGTCGAGCCTGTAAATTATTTTGTGTAAGTTCTATTTTTTATAAATGATCTTTTAATCGATCATCGAACTGAATCGTAAACCAATTCATTGCTAAACGCCAATTTTGAATTGGCATTGTCCATTTCTTAGCAGCATTGGTTGTTGCTAAGTAAATGACTTTTTTGACTGAATCATCTGACGAGAAGATCTTTCGCTTCTTGGTTGAATGGCGAATTACGCTATTCAACGATTCAATTGCATTGGTTGTATAAATCGCATGACGTATTTCAGCTGGATAGCTAAATATTGTACGGATATTTTCCCAATTGGCTCTCCAGGATTCTCCAATTTTCGGATATTGATGATTCCATTGATCACAGAAGATATCTAGAGATTTTAAGGCATTTTCTTCTGTACTTGCTTGATAGATCGCTTTTAGACCAGCTGTAACAGCCTTGTAGTCTTTCCAGCTTACAAATCTCAGGCTATTGCGTACAACATGCACGATACACAGCTGAATGTCCGTATGAGGATAAACAGAGGCAATGGCATCAGGAAAGCCTTTTAACCCATCTACACAGGCAACAAGAATGTCCTGTACCCCTCGATTTTTGAGTTCTGTCATGACGGATAGCCAGAATTTGGCACCCTCTGTCTGAGCAATCCACATACCGAGTAATTCTTTTTGCCCATCCATATTGATGCCCAAAGCAAGGTATACAGACTTGTTAATCACATTGGAGTGTTGACGGACTTTTACAACAATACAGTCGAGATAGACGACTGGATACAGACTATCTAATGCTCTATTTTGCCACTCAGTCACTTGCTCAATCACAGCATCGGTCACTTTGCTTATAAGTGATGCTGAGACATCTGCATCGTACATTTCTTTGAAAAATGCGACAAT
>NZ_JEZN01000056.1:0-2339 GCF_000581715.1 Acinetobacter sp. 479375
TTAAAGCGAGAAGGAAAATGTCCAGTAGATATTGAGCACAGGCAGATTAAGTATAAAAATAATGTCATTGAATGTGATCATGGTAAGTTAAAGCGGATCATCAGGGCCACATTAGGATTCAAATCTATGAAGACGGCTTATGCCACAATTAAAGGTATTGAAGTCATGCGTGCACTACGTAAAGGACAAGCATCGTCATTTTATTATGGTCAGCCTCAAGGTGAAGTGTGTCTAATCAACAGGGTTTTCGGTCTCTAAGCACTTTTAAAAAGGAACTTCATCGACTCAAATCTCTATTTGCAACAGTGCCAGGCAGGTTTGTTGAACCTATACACGATGCCTACACAGATAGATCGGTTTTACAGATAATGTGCCGTTTTAGAGGATTCCATGCATGTCATTCATGATGCACATGCATGGAAAACTATAAGGTCTGACGGAATTATTCGTAATGAATTACAGTACGAATTGACTTACCTTCATGCATTAGATCAAAGGCTTCATTGATCTGATCCAAGCCCATCGTATGTGTCACAAATGGTTCTAATTGAATTTTACCTTTCATGGCATCTTCAACCATTCCTGGAAGTTGCGTACGACCTTTTACGCCACCAAAGGCAGAACCTAGCCATTTACGACCAGTAACCAGTTGGAATGGACGGGTAGAGATTTCCTGACCTGCGCCAGCTACACCAATAATTACGGATTGTCCCCAGCCACGGTGTGCACTTTCAAGAGCTGCACGCATCACATTCACGTTGCCAATACATTCAAATGAATGATCTACACCCCAACCAGTCATTTCGACAATGACTTGCTGGATTGGTTTGTCGTAGTCTTTAGGGTTTAAGAAGTCCGTTGCACCAAACTCTTTTGCCAGCGCAAATTTATCTGGATTCATGTCAACCACAATAATACGTCCTGCTTTAGCTTGACGTGCGGCTTGTACGACTGCCAGACCAATACCACCTAAACCAAAGACCGCAACACTATCACCTTCTTGTACTTTAGCCGTGTTGTGTACTGCACCGATACCCGTTGTGACACCACAACCCAGTAAGCAGACATGTTCGTGATTGGCTTCAGGATTGATTTTAGCCAATGATACTTCTGCCACTACCGTGTATTCACTGAACGTTGAGCAGCCCATATAGTGGTAAATCGGTTGACCATTATAGGAAAAACGAGTGGTACCATCTGGCATTACGCCTCTACCTTGAGTTTCGCGAACGGAAATACACAAGTTCGATTTTCCAGATTTACAGAATACGCACTCGCCACATTCAGCGGTGTAAAGTGGAATTACATGATCACCTGGTTTGACGCTAGTCACGCCTTCACCAACCTCAACTACGACACCAGCACCTTCATGCCCGAGAATAGCCGGAAAAACACCTTCAGGATCATCGCCAGATAAAGTAAATGCGTCTGTATGACACACACCGGTATGGGAGATCTTGATTAATACTTCACCTTTCTTCGGTGGTGCAACATCAACTTCAACAATTTGAAGAGGTTGACCAGGAGCAAACGCAACGGCAGCACGTGACTTCATGGAATAATTCCTTATACAGATCTATTTTAAATATGATTTTAGAATCTTGGCGATTTCAGCCAATTCTTCTTTTCGTTGTTGTTCTGTGGTTTCACCTGATACTAAAGTGTCCTTTAAATGAACCTCCAGCATTTCATTCATTAAACCATTAATAGCACCACGCACAGAGCATATTTGTTGCAGAATTGCACCACATTCCACATTGTCTTCTAACGCTTTTTCAATCGCTTGCGTCTGACCTTTGATCCTTCTGACGCGTAGAAGAATCTTTTTTTTGTCTTCAACCTGATTAGGCATCAGACCTCCTTATTTGCTAGCTTTTATACTATAGTACCCCATAGTATAAAAAAAGCAATATTTTTTATAAATCGAAAATCAAAAAGCTCTTTAGCGAAAATTTTCTATCCCTGTTTTTAGTTTTTTTTAAATTAACATCGTAGAGCTGATGGGCTTTGTTGCACAAAGATTTAAAAGATAACACTCTGCTCATTTGAACAGAATTCAAGTGACAACTTGGGTATGAGGACGACCTAATTCTGTAAATTTGTTCAATACGGCTATGCGTGCATGAATCTCATTCACCTGACTAGAAAAACTCCTTGCTGTTAATTTATCACCTAATAGTTTGATGCAATGCATCTTGGTTTCAACTAAACTTCGACGATGATAACCAGACCATTTTTTCCAAAGCGTTCTTCCTAAACGTTTAACTGTTTTCAGTAACTCATTCCGCTCTAAAGATCTCAATTTCTGATCTTTCCATGGTTTTGCATTTTTTCTTGGC
>NZ_JEZN01000057.1:0-2319 GCF_000581715.1 Acinetobacter sp. 479375
GCTCGTGAGGCTTGACTATACAACACCCAAACAGTTGTTGTATTCAAGATAAATTCAATACGAAAACTTGATTTAGTTAAAATAGTTGCTAAGATACACAACTTAAAACAGACTCAATTTCCAATCCGTTAATAACTCTTTGGTTCGTAAGTAAGGCATACATTATTAAGTAATGTGAATAAGACCCCAAAGCACCACAACAGTTTGCTGGCGACAATAGCAAGAGTGAACCACCTGATCCCTTCCCGAACTCAGAAGTGAAACCTCTTCGCGCTGATGGTAGTGTGGCGTTAGCCATGTGAGAGTAAGTCATCGCCAGCTTTTAAATACTAAATACCCCCTCCGCTTATGCAGAGGGGGTGTTTTTTTTATAAATAGAATAAATGCAATAATAGAAAATCAGTTAACTTTCTTGCTTAATAATATTTTGACTTGCTTTTTTTAAGCTAAAAAGCAGTTGTCCAAGGAGTACGTCTTTACTACTCAGCGTCACGATAATCATTGGATGTTGAGCTGAAGGTACTGAGGTTAAGACAGCTTTACCATTTTCTGCATCTAAAGTAATACTTTGACATCCAATGAGCTGTATTTCTTTAAGAAAAGCACTCACCATTGCTAAAATAGAGCTACTAACAGCGGCTAGTTTGCTTGCATTGTAATGATTTTTTTTAGTGATCGTTGTGAGTTCAAAGCCATCAGTGGAGCAGAGCATAATAAAATCGATTCCGCGCACGTTATTAATAATATCTTGAACTTCATTCTTTGCGTATTGAATAAGCTCAGGAGGGGCAATTCTCCGTTGTTCTTTTAAAGCAAACATGGCTATTACCTCAAATTTAGTTTCAGCTTGTTAGGTTATAATTGACTTCTAATGATGCGATAAGTGATTCGACTATCAATAATATGTGATCAGTTTTACGTGCATCAATAAAAAATAGTGGATAAGAATATTGGTTTTGTTTTAGCCAGTCACGATAGATAGAAAGTGGTTTTTCTTTGTTTTGATCAATATGGGTAATGCCAATAGCAATATTATTGCTTTGGGACTTGAAGCTTTCTAAATAAGCTTCGAGTTCTTCTAAAGGTGCTTCAACTGAGTGATCAATGAGTAAAATGACTCCAATCGCGCCCTCACAAATAACAGTCCAGATGAAATCAAAACGGGTTTGACCTGGTGTTCCGTATAGCCCAATTTTTACGCCATCTTCGAGTGTAATCTCGCCATAATCAATACCTACGGTTGTTTGTTGTTTTTCATGTGCTGCTTGATCAGTGTTGAAAGCTTCTGTAGCCAATACAGGAATTTCCGACAGTGATTTTATAGCTTCGGTTTTACCTGCTCCCATGCTCCCTGCAAAAACAATTTTATATTGCTGTAAGATCATATATCTTCCTTATATTCCAAAGCGGCGGCGCAATTTACCGAAAAATTTGTTTAAAAAACTTTGGTTTTCATCATTTTGAGTACTCAAATGTTGTGAAAATTTACTTTGTGTTGCCGCAATTTCATTTCCATTATCAGATGCAATACAAGCCGCTATAAATTGTTTCACGGTATGAGTTGGTAGGCTAAGCTGTTTTGCGATTTCAGTGAGTTCAGCGCCTTGAATAAAGCATGCACTCAGTCGTAATATATTTTTTTGATTTTTTGTGCTGAAAGGCTGTGGCCAGTAATCTAATTGATAAAATTGGATATCATCTGCCAAAGTGTGTAGTTCGTGAGAATTCCAAACGAGGTTCCATAACCAATTTTCTAACAGATATTCAGACTTGCGTGAAACTTTGACAAAATCAGCGGTCATTGCAAAATCATATTGGAAGCTATGATTAGTCCGGGTGGTGGTTCGAGTCGGCTCTAACCAAGCAATTTGACTTCGTGTATCAATGATTGCCAATGTTCCATGATCATCAAATAAATGTAAACGCGCATTTTGAGGATTGAGCATATGTTTAAAAGTTGACGGTTTTAATATTGAAGGGCTTTGTTGCACAAACCTAGAGCCTATAAGGTTTATTCAGTCCTATAATTTCAAAATGAATAAACCTACTCCTAAAACTTATCGTACAACCAACTGGTCTTCCTATAATCGCGCTCTCATTAATCGGGGCAACATTTCCATTTGGTTTGATCCAAACACTCAGTGGTATGCACAACCACAAAACAAGCAAGGTCGAAATCAAACTTACTCCGATACGGCTATTCAATGCTGTTTAATGATCAAATCTTTATTTAGACTCTCTTTACGCATGGTCACAGGTTTTGTTCAAAGTCTGATTAAACTTTGTGGATTAAATTGGACCGCACCAGATTACAGTACG
>NZ_JEZN01000058.1:0-2269 GCF_000581715.1 Acinetobacter sp. 479375
CCTCGTACAATGCTGAATGATCAACACTGGTCAAAGTTAGAAACTATTCTGCGTAATTTTGATATTTATCTCAAACGAAATCTTCGAAATTTTATTGAAGCTATTCTTTATCGAATTAGAACAGGTTGCCCATGGCGAGATTTACCACCGGATTTTGGTAATCCAAATTCAATATTTAAAAAATATAGTCGTTGGTCTAAACATAATAAGCTGCTGAAAATATTTAAATTAATCAGTAAACATACAGATAAAGAGTGGATTTTTATTGATGGTTCTCATATTAGGGCGCATCAACACTCTGCTGGGTTAAAAGATCAAGCTATATCAAAAAGCATTGGTGGGAATAGTTCAAAAATACACTTGGCCGTTGATTCTTATGGTAATCCAATTGAAATTATGATCACGAATGGAACAACACATGATGTTAAGGTTGCACCTGAGCTAGTTGAAAAATTAGATTTGGAAAAAACTGAGGTCTTATGTGCAGATAAGGGTTATGATTCTGAACCATTACGAGAGCAAATCAGAGCAACAGATACCGAAGCTAGTATTCCACGGAAGTCAAATACTCAGTCCAACAATAATCATATGGATTGGAATTTATATAAAATTAGGCATTTAGTGGAAAATACTTTTGCAAGATTGAAGCAATTTAGAGGAATAGCAACTCGATATGACAAGCTAAAACGTAATTATGAAAATGCGGTTGCTTTAGCTTGCATATACATTTGGTTGCCATTATGAAACGTCAACAGACCCTAATGAGTTATGATTTGTTTACTCAAAAAATTGAAACTGATCTTGAGCCTTTTTTGTGCTTAATTCAGATCCAGAGGTGATGAAATATTTTCCTCATCCTTTAACTCGTACTGAAAGTGACGCACTTGCATTCAGAATTTTTAAGTTGATTGAACAACAGGGTTGGGGATTTTGGGCAGAGAAAAGTCCTTTACAAATGCATGTTCTATATAAAATATTATCTCCCCAATAAAAATCCCGCTTTTAATGAGCGGGATTTTTTTGTGCATCAATTAATTGTGAGTGCTTTCTTTCACATTTTTCGCTGTATTTTCAACAGAAGCCGCCGCATCGTGAGCAGCTTCACGTGTTGCAGCTTCAGCTTTATCCGCAGCATTTTCGGTGGTCGCTGCTGCATGGTCAGCTGCCGCGTCTATTTTCGCAACTGCATTATCTGTTGCAGCGTCAATTTTTGCAGCAGCATCTGAGGTTGCATGTTCAACATCATGACTTGCTTGTGTTGCAGCATTTTCAATATGTTCACCTGTAGTTGCTCCAGTTTCTGGCGCTTCCTGTTTCTTACAGCCGACAAGGGCAACGGTCGCAGCAAGACCGATAATCATCGCTAACTTATTCATTGTGTATTTCCTTTTTAATTGTGGCATCCAGAACAATTTGGATCGTTAAATTTTACTCATAATATATTTAAGATAACGATTTTTATTTGTAAGTAAAATGTTAAAAAATGCAATAAAAAAAAAGGCTTATCACTTGAAGCGGGATAAGCCTAAAAAATCAGAACAGATTTTTAAAAGGTGTTTTAACTATTCCGAATAATATAATCAAACGCTGACAAAGAAGCTTTAGCACCTTCACCTGTCGCAATAATGATTTGCTTATACGGCACAGTGGTACAGTCACCTGCGGCAAACACGCCCGCTACATTGGTTTCATTACGCTCGTTGATGATAATCTCACCACGTGGACTTAACTCCACTGAACCTTTCAAGAAATCTGTGTTTGGCAATAAACCAATCTGTACAAAAATTCCTGATAGTTCAATGCTGTGTTCTGTCTCTGTAGCACGGTCTTTGTATTTCAAAGCGGTCACCTGAGCACCATCACCGACCACTTCAGTTGAAAGTGCATGGGTGATGACGGTCGCATTCGGCAAACTGTTTAGTTTGTCCTGTAACACTTGGTCGGCACGAAGTTTGGTATCAAACTCAACCAAAGTCACATGCTCCACAATACCTGCCAAATCAATTGCCGCTTCAACACCCGAGTTACCACCACCAATCACCGCAACTTTTTTGCCTTTAAACAATGGACCATCACAGTGTGGACAATACGCTACACCACGAGTCGCATATTCCTGTTCACCCGGAACGCCCATTTTTCTCCAACGCGCACCTGTCGATAAAATCACGGTTTTCGATTCAACTTTGGCACCATTTTCCAATTCAACTTCAACCAGACCCGAAGCAGTTTGATCGGCACCGACAATTTTACTGACACGTTGCAGATTCAT
>NZ_JEZN01000059.1:0-2182 GCF_000581715.1 Acinetobacter sp. 479375
AAATGTAATTATCCCTCCTCGTTCCAATGCTGCTTTATGGGCAGAAAATGAAATTGGTAAAGCAAGAAATCATGCAGTACAAGGCTGTTGGGACAAGGGTCAAAAGCAGTGGAAACGAGATATTGGTTATCATCGACGATCCCGAATAGAGGCTAAAATGTTTGCCTTGAAACGACTTGGACAAGGTGTATCTAGTCGATGCTTTAATCGTCAGGTGGTTGACTTGCAAATAAGAGTCGATATTTTGAATAAATTTACTCAACTTGGTACAGCTAAAACGGTGGCTGTTGCATAAATATCTGAAGATTAGAACAACTCTACCTTTCGTCTATTTGTGCAACAAAGCCAATCTCAATAGATAATTCTAACATTTAAAATAAATTGTTCAAAAAATAGAAATATCACTAATTGAGGATTAAATATCCACGGACTATAATCCTCATTTTTAATAAAAGATTAAAAGACTGAACATGAAGAGACCTGTACATTTGCCGTTGTATCACGAATTCTTAGAATTATTCGATAACTATGAAATTCAAAATTGGGAAGCCAAACAATTTTGGGAAAAACTTAATATTAGTCAGAACAACAGAAATGAAAAATCTAAGAGGCTTATGTATTCTGGTTTAAGAGTTTTAATGCAACTTCAATATTTGGAAGTAAATCCTTTAACATCCAAAAAAAATATCTTTTCTTATACGGAAACACCACGTATGAATGAGCTCAGGAATCGAATAAAGAAGCAGAAATTGGAAGAGATTTTTTCTAAAAAGAAAATAGAATTTTTAGATCAGATCAAAGATAAAGAAAATAATATTGAATTTCTACAGTCATTGTTATCAGATGATAAAACATTAGAGAAATATTTTATTAACTATAAAGAGCAGTTAAAAAATGATATTAAAAACATTAATTCAAACATTAGATTAATGGATGAGATAATAAGTAAATAAAACATATAGTAATTAAAATATTACACCAATAATATAATATTAAAATAATATTATTTAGCTTGATCTTTATATCTTTCTAATATATTTTTTCGTCAAATTTATTCAAAATTCGTCTGATATGATCAAGTCAATTAAGCAAGTTCGAGATGATTTTATAAAATCAGGAATTTCAATCGCAGAATGGGCACGAGATAATAATTTTTCACCTGACCTCGTATACCGAATTTTAAAAAATAATAAAGTTCCACGACGTGGTGAAAGCCATAAGATAGCTGTGAAGCTAGGCATTAAGGAGCAAAAAGATATGGATTAATTCAATGTAATTTTTATTTAACCGCAGAAAGTATAAAGACCCATGCGTCAACATGAGTCTTTATAAATTTGTCTTTTACTTGGCAGTGCAAGACAAATTCATTCTAAGTGGCATTGATTTTTTTATCAATGTTTATGGTGCTTTCTGCCTCATTTTTTATTCTGAGGTATAATTATGAACACATCTATTGAAAAAATTAGGCTAGTAATTAGCTATATATTTAGTCATAAAAGCAATCGAGAAATAGCTAAAATTGTAGAAATCTCTCGTGAAACTGTATCTAAAATCAAGTCTTTACTAATTTTGACAGAATTAACTTATGAAGATTTTACTAAACTAAACAATTCAGAATTAGAACAAAAATTAAAAATTAATCGCTCAATAAAACGTATCAAAAAGTCACAACCTGACTGCGAAGCGATATGTAGTGAGTTAGCTACGTATAAAGGGCTTACAAAGGCTATTCTTTGGGAAGAATATAGATTGAAAACTCATGGAAATGGTATTGGATACACACGGTTTTGTGAACTAATAAAACAAGCACAAAAGGCTTTGTTGCACAAATAGACGAAAGGTAGAGTTGTTCTAATCTTCAGATATTTATGCAACAGCCACCGTTTTAGCTGTACCAAGTTGAGTAAATTTATTCAAAATATCGACTCTTATTTGCAAGTCAACCACCTGACGATTAAAGCATCGACTAGATACACCTTGTCCAAGTCGTTTCAAGGCAAACATTTTAGCCTCTATTCGGGATCGTCGATGATAACCAATATCTCGTTTCCACTGCTTTTGACCCTTGTCCCAACAGCCTTGTACTGCATGATTTCTTGCTTTACCAATTTCATTTTCTGCCCATAAAGCAGCATTGGAACGAGGAGGGATAATTACATTTGCTTGCCGTTTCAAAATCGCA
>NZ_JEZN01000060.1:0-2145 GCF_000581715.1 Acinetobacter sp. 479375
AATAACTTCCTGAATGCTTCTCCAGTAGATGCAGGGTATGCAGTGTTTGGTAAAGTCACAAAGGGCATGGATGTGGTCGATAAAATTGTTAAAGTTCCAACAACGACTATAGGTTCTTATCAAAATGTGCCTAAACAACCGATTAAAATCCTGAGTGTGCAAATCAAGCCACAAAAAAGTGCTAAATAACAAACAATAAAGCAGAAATGTGAAATTAATATTTCTGCTTTATAAATAAATAGTTACATTGGTTTTGATTATAAAATAAACTAGATCGATGCACAAAAATAGAACACTCAATAAAACAATGAGTTAAAGGGCTTGCTTGTGTAAAAACTGCATAGAATACACACATCCCGACGCGATACACGATGAAGATCTTGGCTTTTAGGGTTAAGGTTGAGGATTTGTATTGAGTTGAATTTCTTACTGACGAGGTAAGGAATAGATCATTAAGAAAATAGAAGAACAACTTGTGTGGATTTTTACCAATTGATTGATCGAAAAATTATCATTAATTAATTGGTTTAAATTACTCGAAGTTTATTTGAGAGAATTTGTCAGTAATTGATGAGCCAGAATTGGCGTCTTGTTCTTTAAGAAAGACGCAAAATGATTTTAACTGAAGAGTTTGATCATGGCTCAGATTGAACGCTGGCGGCAGGCTTAACACATGCAAGTCGAGCGGAGAGAAGTAGCTTGCTACTGATCTTAGCGGCGGACGGGTGAGTAATACTTAGGAATCTGGCTATTAGTGGGGGACAACATTTCGAAAGGGATGCTAATACCGCATACGTCCTACGGGAGAAAGCAGGGGATCAGTAATGACCTTGCGCTAATAGATGAGCCTAAGTCGGATTAGCTAGTTGGTGGGGTAAAGGCCTACCAAGGCGACGATCTGTAGCGGGTCTGAGAGGATGATCCGCCACACTGGGACTGAGACACGGCCCAGACTCCTACGGGAGGCAGCAGTGGGGAATATTGGACAATGGGGGGAACCCTGATCCAGCCATGCCGCGTGTGTGAAGAAGGCCTTATGGTTGTAAAGCACTTTAAGCGAGGAGGAGGGTACTGGTATTAATACTACCAGCTACTGGACGTTACTCGCAGAATAAGCACCGGCTAACTCTGTGCCAGCAGCCGCGGTAATACAGAGGGTGCGAGCGTTAATCGGATTTACTGGGCGTAAAGCGTGCGTAGGCGGCTAATTGAGTCGGATGTGAAATCCCCGAGCTTAACTTGGGAATTGCATTCGATACTGGTTAGCTAGAGTGTGGGAGAGGATGGTAGAATTCCAGGTGTAGCGGTGAAATGCGTAGAGATCTGGAGGAATACCGATGGCGAAGGCAGCCATCTGGCCTAACACTGACGCTGAGGTACGAAAGCATGGGGAGCAAACAGGATTAGATACCCTGGTAGTCCATGCCGTAAACGATGTCTACTAGCCGTTGGTCTCTTTGAGGGATTAGTGGCGCAGCTAACGCGATAAGTAGACCGCCTGGGGAGTACGGTCGCAAGACTAAAACTCAAATGAATTGACGGGGGCCCGCACAAGCGGTGGAGCATGTGGTTTAATTCGATGCAACGCGAAGAACCTTACCTGGTCTTGACATAGTAAGAACTTTCCAGAGATGGATTGGTGCCTTCGGGAGCTTACATACAGGTGCTGCATGGCTGTCGTCAGCTCGTGTCGTGAGATGTTGGGTTAAGTCCCGCAACGAGCGCAACCCTTTTCCTTATTTGCCAGCACTTTGGGTGGGAACTTTAAGGATACTGCCAGTGACAAACTGGAGGAAGGCGGGGACGACGTCAAGTCATCATGGCCCTTACGACCAGGGCTACACACGTGCTACAATGGTCGGTACAAAGGGTTGCTACCTAGCGATAGGGTGCTAATCTCAAAAAGCCGATCGTAGTCCGGATTGGAGTCTGCAACTCGACTCCATGAAGTCGGAATCGCTAGTAATCGCGGATCAGAATGCCGCGGTGAATACGTTCCCGGGCCTTGTACACACCGCCCGTCACACCATGGGAGTTTGTTGCACCAGAAGTGGATAGTCTAACTGCAAAGAGGACGTTCACCACGGTGTGGCCGATGACTGGGGTGAAGTCGTAACAAGGTAGCCGTAGGGGAACCTGCGGCTG
>NZ_JEZN01000061.1:0-2047 GCF_000581715.1 Acinetobacter sp. 479375
TTCGTGAAGGTAAAGCTAAAATCTTGGTTGCGACTGACGTTGCTGCGCGTGGTTTAGACGTACCGACTATTTCTCACGTGATTAACTTTGGCTTGCCAATGAAACACGAAGATTATGTGCATCGTATCGGTCGTACAGGTCGTGCAGGTCGTACAGGTCAGGCGATTACTTTAGCAACTTATCGTGAGCGCGGTAAAATTCGTGCCCTTGAAGATTATTTAGAAGCGCGTTTGAGCGTTTCTGAAATCGAAGGCTTAGAGCCATCTCCACCTCCTGCGCGTTCAGGTCGTGATGGCGGTGGTCGTGGTCGCGGTGGTAACGGTGGTGGTCGTCGTGAAGGCGGTCGCGGTGGTTTTGGTAGCGGTCGTCGTTTTGAAGGCGAAAGCAACTTTAAACGTCGTGAAGGTGGTCGTGATGATCGTCCGCGTCGTAGCTTCGATGATAAACCACGTGGTGAACGTCCTGCATTCGGTGGTGAAGATCGTCCGCGTCGCGAGTTCAATTCTGACCGTCCACGTCGTGAAGGCGGTTTTGAAGATCGTCCAAAACGTAGCTTCGGTGGTGAAGATCGTCCGCGCCGCGAATTCAATTCTGACCGTCCACGTCGTGAAGGTGGTTTTAATGATAAACCGCGTTTCGAATCAAATGATGACAACCGTGGTAATCGCGTAGATTACAAACCACGTCGTGAGGGTGGTTTCGGTGATCGTCCAAAACGTGATTTTGGTGATCGTCCAGCACGTCGCGAAGGTGGTTTTGGTGACCGTCCACAACGCTCATTTGGTGAAGATCGTCCAAAGCGTAGTTTTGGCGGTGAAGATCGTCCTAAACGTACTTTTGGTGGTGAAGACCGTCCAAAACGTTTCGGTGATGACCGTCCGCGTCGTGGTGTAAACGAAGAAAACTTTGGTCGTGACCGTTCACGTAAAAATGATCGTTAAGATTTAATTTCTGAAGTTATTTTAAAGCCGATGCTTTTATGCATCGGCTTTTTCTTGTAATAAAACTATCAAAAAATATATAATATGAGAACTGTATCAGGTTTTTATTGTAAAAATGAAAGAAAAAAAGGATCTTAATGTAAAATTCTTGTCCCGATTACGTCATTTCAATTTGCGCAAACTTGGCGCAGCGCTAGTAATTGGGAATGCTTTATATTTTTCTTATAGTATCTACGTTCACCATGATATTTCGCCGCAAGCACTTGCAATGCAAGATCATCAAAATAACAGTATTCAGCTCATCAAGTAATTGGTCGTTTCATTGTTAAATAACAAGAATTTCATAAACGTTCAGTGCTATATTATATGAGCTTAAAATATGCAGGAACATATACTGCTATGAATAATTCGATACTTTCGACAGCTCAGCCACTGATTGAAGTGAAAAATCTGAGTTTTAATCGAGGGGAGCGCGTCATCTATGACAATGTTGATTTAACCATTCGACGTGGACAAATTACAGGCATCATGGGACCATCAGGCACAGGAAAAACAACACTATTACGTTTAATTGGGGGACAATTAACCCCAGATCGTGGTGAGGTTCTGCTTGATGGTAAGGATATTGCCAGCATGTCTCGTCAAGAGTTATTTGCTGCACGGGCACGTATGGGTATGCTGTTTCAAAGTGGCGCACTCTTTACCGATATGTCTGTCTATGAAAACGTGGCATTTCCAATCCGTGCGCATACCCATTTACCAGAACATTTAATCGCTGAATTAGTCGGACTTAAATTAGAATCCGTCGGTTTGCGCGGTGCAGAACACTTGATGCCAACAGAACTGTCAGGCGGGATGAATCGTCGTGTGGCTCTAGCACGAGCCATTGCCCTTGATCCAGATTTGATCATGTATGATGAACCTTTTGCGGGTCAGGATCCGATTGTAAAAGGAGTGTTGACGCGATTGATCCGTTCACTCCGTGAAGCATTAGATCTAACCACGATAATTGTGTCTCATGATGTTGCTGAAACACTTGAAATTTCAGATTATATTTATGTGATTGCCGAAGGTAAAATTCAGGGTGAGGGGACACCTGAACAATT
>NZ_JEZN01000062.1:0-2047 GCF_000581715.1 Acinetobacter sp. 479375
CGTGTTATTAGCAATAGCTATTTAACTTGATCACAAATACAACCAAATTATTTTCGATTTAGCTTTATCACCGTTTCAACGAATTGTTAAATACATAATTGTTTGTAAAAACATATTCTTATATCAATCATACATAACAGTAATTACATTAAATAAAAGATTAATAAGTGTATTTTATGGATGAAATATCACTTTTTTCTTATATATTTTTTGGGGATTTTCTTTGCCATATATAACTCCTTGACCTCATCTAAAGAGAGAAAAATTGATCTTAAATACTTCATTTTTTAGAGTTTTTTTTGTACATAATTTCAAATCATTTAAGGTCAATTGAGCTCATTTTTATAAGGTGGGCACAATTTGGTCACAAAAGTTTTTTAATATGACTTCGTGATATCGAGAATACAAAGACGATCACGGCTTTATTAAGAAGAAAAAAATTATATAAATCAAAAATAAAAAGCCCCTATCTTTCGATTGAGGCTTTTTAGAATATGGAGCGGGAAACGAGACTCGAACTCGCGACCCCAACCTTGGCAAGGTTGTGCTCTACCAACTGAGCTATTCCCGCAAATATTTGAGCAGTTTTATAAAAAACTTTCACTAAAAACAATCTGGAGCGGGAAACGAGACTCGAACTCGCGACCCCAACCTTGGCAAGGTTGTGCTCTACCAACTGAGCTATTCCCGCGTGCCGCTTATAATACATTAAGCAAATCAAGGGTCAACCACTTTATGCAAATAATGCTGCTGATTGCATAAAATAAAATCATATTCGCGCTCTGATCGCCTGAGTTATTCTATTTGACTCACTTTTTATGTGTTTTTCAGTGTTTTAATCTTAGGCACGTTATACTTCCATCCATCTTTCTATGTAAATAGGTAACTGATCATGACGCTCGAACAACAACTGATTGAACGTTTAAATACATTGCAACCCACGCATCTTGAAGTGATCAACGAGTCTGCGGGTCACGGTGGTTACTTTCCGGGTAAAGAAAGTCATTTTAAAGTCGCTATTGTAAGTCCAATTTTTCAGGGACTTCGACTGGTGCAACGTCACCAAAAAGTCTATGCAGTCGCAACAGATTTAATGAATCCTGGTAAAATTCATGCATTGGCGATTCATGCCTATACGCCAGATGAATGGCAAGGCCAAGTACCCGATAGTCCTGAATGTGCGCATGCACCTAAAAATTAAACAAATTGATAGATAAAAATGGATATACATTTATTCGTCCTTGTCATTCATCTGGTTGCATTGGCACTTGCAGCAATAGCTGTGCTGATTCGTTCTATGCCTTTATGGATGACTACGCCTGATCAGTCTGAGTCTCCTGCGACCAATAAACTCTGGATTGCCCTGCAACATTCAGGATTTACGCTTGTTGTCATTACGGGACTTGTTTTGTTATCGCTGAATCATTTTCAAATGCAGCCGTGGTTTTATGCCAAAATTATTCTGTTTGTGGTAATGCTTTCGTCTTTCAGTAAAGCATTTAAAAAGGATCAGTCTATTTTAGTGGTACAGCGCAAAGCAGGTCTGGTCATTGGCTGTGTGGCATTTGTTGCTATTTTGGGTTTAGTCATGATCAAGCCAGTTTTTGGTTAATTGTTTGACATTCTTTGCATTTATATCGATTGGCTAGGTTAAACTCTAAACAAGTTTGAAAAAATAGTGATGAGGGAAGCATGTTTACACGGGTGGTTTTCAACCAAAAAGGCGGTGTGGGTAAATCAAGTATCACGGTAAATCTGGCAGCAATTAGTGCTGCGCAAAACTTAAGAACACTGGTGATTGATTTAGATCCACAAGCCAATTCTAGCCAATACCTATTAGGTGAACAGGCGACTTACTCCGCAGATAAAAATGCCTTAGAGCCGAACATCGAAAACTTTTTTGATGATGTCTTAGGTAATAATCAACCAAAAGGGTTGATTGGTAATGCCATTGGTTCAATTTTAAAATCACGCGCCAAAGGCTTGGAAAGTTTTGTGCATCATACGGCTTTTCCAAAGCTGGACGTGATTCCAGCCAGCCCAACAC
>NZ_JEZN01000063.1:0-2047 GCF_000581715.1 Acinetobacter sp. 479375
AACGAACCCGGATTTTGGTCTCATTGGTATTTCTTACCACTTCACTGATACGCTCTGTCATGGACACGTTCCTCAAAAAACGTTAAAAATGATGAATATAAAGCTCAATTCGCTGTGACAAAAGTGACAGCACACAGATTGCTCAGGAGGGTTAATCCATGCCTATAACCGTACATGCTTATACTTCACTTGAAAACGAAGAAATGCGCAGCCAGCTTGAGCGACTGTATGACACAAGTCCTGAATTTGGCGATGGGCAAGATGCGGTCGAGCAGCTAGAACAAAATCTGGCGCAGTATACCACAGTCTATACCGCTGAATTTAACACCAAGATTATAGGTGCAATCTGGTGTACAGGACAAGGTGAAAGCAAGATTCTGGAATATATTGTTGTACATCCTGCCAATCGGGGGCGAGGGGTCGCGGAACGTCTGGTGAGTGAAGTTTGCCGTATGGAAGAGGAAAAAGGGGTTAAATTTTTTGAACCAGGTTGTGGGGCGATTCATCGTTGTCTGGCGCATATCGGTAAATTATCGGTTCAGGGATAATTTTTGCGAAAATACTGCTTTAAATTTAAACGTTCAGGCAAAAAATGCAGGCTGTATCTTGACTGAGGCGGTCGAACATTGTTTAATACGCCCACATCGGCGCGATAGCTCAGTCGGTAGAGCAACGGATTGAAAATCCGTGTGTCGGCAGTTCGATCCTGCCTCACGCCACCATATTTAAAAAACCAAATTTGTGTTTTCGATCCCTGATCCCATCAGGGATTTTTTTTGGGTAAAAAAAAGACATTTGATGAAAAAGATGCTGATTTTGATTGACTAATTGCCTGAGATACGGCTTAATACACGCCATCGGCGCGATAGCTCAGTCGGTAGAGCAACGGATTGAAAATCCGTGTGTCGGCAGTTCGATCCTGCCTCACGCCACCATATTCAAAAAAGCCCTAGACATTGTTTAGGGCTTTTTTATTGTCTGACAATTTTAGTGATGTGCTTTCATTTTTATTTTATAGTCAAGTATAAGCATCTAAAATCAAGGAGCGGAGGATGAAAGATTTATTCTCAGCCCAAAGTCAGCTTTATCAACAGGCACGACCAACTTATCCACAGGCGGTGGTTCAAGAGCTGCTTAAACATGTGCCTGCATACGACTTTGCATGGGATTGCGGCGCGGGATCAGGTCAGTTCACCCAACTTTTAGCGCCTTATTTTGAGCAAATTGTGGCAACAGATTTAAGCGTCAATCAATTGCAACACGCCCCTTATTTTGAAAATGTCAGTTATCAGGTACAGACGGCAGAACAGGCTCGTTTTCCAGCGCAATGTTTTGATTTCATCAGCGTCGCCCAAGCGATTCACTGGTTTGATTTTGATGCTTTTTATGCGCAAGTCAAACGAACTTTAAAACCCGAGGGTGTATTTGCTGTATTGGGTTATGGTTTGATTCAGGTCGATCATACGCAACTCAACGACGCGATTCAGTATTTATATCGGGTCATTCTCAAAGATTACTGGGATGCTGAACGTCATTATGTGGATGAGCAGTATCAGACCATTCCGTTTCCATTTAAGGAAATTGCTATGCCTGATTTTAAAATTCAGTTAGCGTGGTCTTCTGAACAATTGATTGATTATTTGTACACGTGGTCGGCAATCAAACATTATATCCAGCAAAATGATGCAGATCCTTTAAATCGAATACGAGCCTTATGCTCA
The DNA here is from genome assembly GCF_000581715.1 of Acinetobacter sp. 479375. Taxonomy (NCBI): domain Bacteria; kingdom Pseudomonadati; phylum Pseudomonadota; class Gammaproteobacteria; order Moraxellales; family Moraxellaceae; genus Acinetobacter; species Acinetobacter sp. 479375. The sequence goes on from NZ_JEZN01000063.1 coordinate 1,722, forward strand.
TCCGATCAAAGCTTTCAAATTGAGTTTCCTATTTTGTTAAGAGTAGGAACGCTCGGGTAATCAATAGCAAAACAATGATGCATAGCCGCTTTTGACATGACGACTGCGATAACAGCCAAATCTAAGACATAAAAAAAGCCAGATCATTGAGATCTGGCGCTGAAAACTCATCATTCTTATGATTTTCGAGATTTTTAAAATTTAAATTTTACATTTTTTACTTTTTTGATAAGTCTCGATATTTTCAATATTAGTTTGAGCCTTATTTTTCAGGGCTTGCTGTAGTTTTAGATTGTTTTCATCTGAGGTGTCTTCTGAACCAGCCA
>NZ_JEZN01000064.1:0-2047 GCF_000581715.1 Acinetobacter sp. 479375
CGTGTTATTAGCAATAGCTATTTAACTTGATCACAAATACAACCAAATTATTTTCGATTTAGCTTTATCACCGTTTCAACGAATTGTTAAATACATAATTGTTTGTAAAAACATATTCTTATATCAATCATACATAACAGTAATTACATTAAATAAAAGATTAATAAGTGTATTTTATGGATGAAATATCACTTTTTTCTTATATATTTTTTGGGGATTTTCTTTGCCATATATAACTCCTTGACCTCATCTAAAGAGAGAAAAATTGATCTTAAATACTTCATTTTTTAGAGTTTTTTTTGTACATAATTTCAAATCATTTAAGGTCAATTGAGCTCATTTTTATAAGGTGGGCACAATTTGGTCACAAAAGTTTTTTAATATGACTTCGTGATATCGAGAATACAAAGACGATCACGGCTTTATTAAGAAGAAAAAAATTATATAAATCAAAAATAAAAAGCCCCTATCTTTCGATTGAGGCTTTTTAGAATATGGAGCGGGAAACGAGACTCGAACTCGCGACCCCAACCTTGGCAAGGTTGTGCTCTACCAACTGAGCTATTCCCGCGTGCCGCTTATAATACATTAAGCAAATCAAGGGTCAACCACTTTATGCAAATAATGCTGCTGATTGCATAAAATAAAATCATATTCGCGCTCTGATCGCCTGAGTTATTCTATTTGACTCACTTTTTATGTGTTTTTCAGTGTTTTAATCTTAGGCACGTTATACTTCCATCCATCTTTCTATGTAAATAGGTAACTGATCATGACGCTCGAACAACAACTGATTGAACGTTTAAATACATTGCAACCCACGCATCTTGAAGTGATCAACGAGTCTGCGGGTCACGGTGGTTACTTTCCGGGTAAAGAAAGTCATTTTAAAGTCGCTATTGTAAGTCCAATTTTTCAGGGACTTCGACTGGTGCAACGTCACCAAAAAGTCTATGCAGTCGCAACAGATTTAATGAATCCTGGTAAAATTCATGCATTGGCGATTCATGCCTATACGCCAGATGAATGGCAAGGCCAAGTACCCGATAGTCCTGAATGTGCGCATGCACCTAAAAATTAAACAAATTGATAGATAAAAATGGATATACATTTATTCGTCCTTGTCATTCATCTGGTTGCATTGGCACTTGCAGCAATAGCTGTGCTGATTCGTTCTATGCCTTTATGGATGACTACGCCTGATCAGTCTGAGTCTCCTGCGACCAATAAACTCTGGATTGCCCTGCAACATTCAGGATTTACGCTTGTTGTCATTACGGGACTTGTTTTGTTATCGCTGAATCATTTTCAAATGCAGCCGTGGTTTTATGCCAAAATTATTCTGTTTGTGGTAATGCTTTCGTCTTTCAGTAAAGCATTTAAAAAGGATCAGTCTATTTTAGTGGTACAGCGCAAAGCAGGTCTGGTCATTGGCTGTGTGGCATTTGTTGCTATTTTGGGTTTAGTCATGATCAAGCCAGTTTTTGGTTAATTGTTTGACATTCTTTGCATTTATATCGATTGGCTAGGTTAAACTCTAAACAAGTTTGAAAAAATAGTGATGAGGGAAGCATGTTTACACGGGTGGTTTTCAACCAAAAAGGCGGTGTGGGTAAATCAAGTATCACGGTAAATCTGGCAGCAATTAGTGCTGCGCAAAACTTAAGAACACTGGTGATTGATTTAGATCCACAAGCCAATTCTAGCCAATACCTATTAGGTGAACAGGCGACTTACTCCGCAGATAAAAATGCCTTAGAGCCGAACATCGAAAACTTTTTTGATGATGTCTTAGGTAATAATCAACCAAAAGGGTTGATTGGTAATGCCATTGGTTCAATTTTAAAATCACGCGCCAAAGGCTTGGAAAGTTTTGTGCATCATACGGCTTTTCCAAAGCTGGACGTGATTCCAGCCAGCCCAACACTGGGTGCATTAGAGCATGCGCTTGAGTCCAAACATAAGATTTATAAATTACGCGATTCTTTGCAACAACTCAGCAGTCAATATGATCGGATTTATATCGATACGCCACCTGCTTTTAATT
>NZ_JEZN01000066.1:0-1688 GCF_000581715.1 Acinetobacter sp. 479375
CTTGTGTTTGGCGTAAAGCCAGTTGGAACAGGTTTCGTATCGTCAGGGCAAATTGAATTGCTATATCAGTGTAGGTAGGTTGACGTCCTTTTTTTCCAGTAGGTGTTGCAGACCATTGCATTTGGGGATCAAACCAAATGGTGAAAGCACCCCGTTGACGTAAAGCCTGATTGTACTCAGACCAGTTCGTTGTTTTGTATCGGCTTTTTGATTCTGTATTCATCTAACATGTATGGGGATGAAATTTATTTATGCAACAAAGCCTAATTTATGCAAAGATTTAGACCTACCGTATATTATTTGAATAGAAGATCGGTATTATAAATATAACCCCAATCTCAACTTTTTAAGTGATTGAAATAAAAAGGACATAACCCTATTTTAGTTTCGACCAAGAAATTAAAGCAAAGTTATGTCCATTGAAGAATTTATCATTTTTGTCTATGTAATCATAGAAGAACTTTATCCAATTGTTGTGACTAAACCTCTGAGAACTCGTGGTTTTTTGCCTGCTGTTACAGATGCAGAAATCATTACTATGCAAATAGTAGGTGAATTTTTTGGTTTAGATACGGACAAAAATATTTGGATGTATTTCAAAAACAATTGGTTAGAATGGTTTCCAAAATTAGGGTCTTATCCCAATTTCTGTAAACATTGTGCAAACCTGTGGCATGTCAATCAATCAATTATGTCACGGCTCATTCAGCGTTATGGTTCAGATAACATTAACTTTATTGATGGCTTCCCACTCCCTGTCTGTGGTTATACCAGAGCCAAAAAGCATAAAAACTTTAAAGAATGCGCAGGTTTTAGTTATTGTGCTGCAAAGCAAGAAAAATACTATGGTTTCAAAGCCCATATCGTCATTAATCTTTCAGGCATGATTACTGGTTATACCTTTGCACCTGCTCATTGTGATGAGCGAGATGTTGCACCTGAAATCACGAAGGATATTTACGGTTTACTGGGAGCAGATAATGGCTATTTAAGACCAGAATTGAAACGATATTATGAATATCAAGGTATTGATTTACAAACACCCTTTAGAAAAAACATGATAGATTCCAGACCTAAAGAGGCAATGCGAATACTGATGAAAGCTCGAAGAAAGATTGAAACAGTAATTGGTCAATTAACAGATCGCTTTCATATTCAGAAAGTGAGAGCAAAAGATCTATGGCATTTAACCCACCGCATAACTCGTAAAATTCTGTCACATACAATTTGTGTGGTGCTAAATAAAAAACTTGGTCATTCACCAATTCAACTCGAAAATCTTATTCTAAGTTGAGATTGGAGTAAATATAATTTACATATTTATGACGCTGAGCGATAAAAAAATTAAGTTTAGGTTTTGAGGGATTATTAAATCTAAGTTAATTTAAGGGGCTGTACTAGATAAGATTCAAATTTCAGTCCAAAACCGCAAAGTTTTTAGTTGTTGTTTTGGACTACCGTAGTTAAATCTAAACTCACATTCCTTAATAAACAAGTGAAAAGAATCCTTGGGTATTCCATTATATTTTCTTAGCGTTCTTTTCGCCTGATTCCAGAAATTCTCAATGCCATTGATGTGATTATACCCATTCGCAAAATGGCTTGAATGATTGATTCTATAATGTCTAAAACCTGCTATGTCCAAAGCATTATAACTATGCCAGTGATCTGTATAAACAATACTGTCA
>NZ_JEZN01000067.1:0-1402 GCF_000581715.1 Acinetobacter sp. 479375
TGACAGTATTGTTTATACAGATCACTGGCATAGTTATAATGCTTTGGACATAGCAGGTTTTAGACATTATAGAATCAATCATTCAAGCCATTTTGCGAATGGGCATAATCACATCAATGGCATTGAGAATTTCTGGAATCAGGCGAAAAGAACGCTAAGAAAATATAATGGAATACCCAAGGATTCTTTTCACTTGTTTATTAAGGAATGTGAGTTTAGATTTAACTACGGTAGTCCAAAACAATAACTAAAAACTTTGCGGTTTTGGACTGAAATTTGAATCTTATCTAGTACAGCCCCTTAATTAATTCACACGCCTTGTCCATCACCCTACTCTCCTAAATATTCACGAATTTCAGCATTGGCTTTTTTATAGGTTTCTAGGTGAGCATCAATGAGTGAATAGTCATACGACCAGTCATTTGCGACCACAGCCAAATGTTCAAGACATTGCTCAGTAGATTCAGCAGGACAACATACGTCTAGGCATGGATGACCATGTTGAGCAACAATTTCAGCAATTTTATTAAATGCAGCTTGTATAAATTCGAGATTGGAGCTAAATGACAAAGCATCCATAACAATGTGTCGATGCAAAATAACGATATATTGTTTTATACATCAATGTGTCGTTATTATCAAGGATATAAGTCAATATTTTGTTGCTAATAACAATGTATCGGTAATAATGTATTAAATGTAGGTAATAAGATCGGTGTATTGATGTCAGTCGGTAGAAATATCAAAAAAGTTTGTGATCAGGTCGGTATAACAAACCGAGAGTTGGCACGACTTTCAAAAATTCCTGAAAGTACAATAAATACAATCATTGCCGATAAGTCAGACCCTAAAGCATCAAATCTAAAAAAGATCATTATTGCTCTTGGTGTGAGTGCTGATACGATTTTGTTTGATGAAACTGATATGGGAACAAATGGCGATCTCAAGATTCTATTTCGTGAAGTTGAGCGATTTGAGGGTAAAGAGCGAGAGCAATTAAAAGATATGCTTAAGATGATGATTGTTCATAATAAAAGGGCTTTGTTGCACAAATAGACGAAAGGTAGAGTTGTTCTAATCTTCAGATATTTATGCAACAGCCACCGTTTTAGCTGTACCAAGTTGAGTAAATTTATTCAAAATATCGACTCTTATTTGCAAGTCAACCACCTGACGATTAAAGCATCGACTAGATACACCTTGTCCAAGTCGTTTCAAGGCAAACATTTTAGCCTCTATTCGGGATCGTCGATGATAACCAATATCTCGTTTCCACTGCTTTTGACCCTTGTCCCAACAGCCTTGTACTGCATGATTTCTTGCTTTACCAATTTCATTTTCTGCCCATAAAGCAGCATTGGAACGAGGAGGGATAATTACATTTGCTTGCCGTTTCAAAATC
>NZ_JEZN01000068.1:0-973 GCF_000581715.1 Acinetobacter sp. 479375
CCCGTTCATGGCGACATACGCCACTTAGAAATCTTTCTCTGCTAAAAAAATAAGAGCTAGTTCGTTCATGGCGACATACGCCACTTAGAAACGCCTCGCTAGCTGCTGCGCCCGATGAAAACTGTTCATGGCGACATACGCCACTTAGAAATGACGACCAGCCTGTCATTTCAGCCATGATCAGTTCATGGCGACATACGCCACTTAGAAAAAGCATTGAAATTAACAGCGGAACAATCACGCGTTCATGGCGACATACGCCACTTAGAAATGAACCGGTCAAGCTCAGTGAAAAAGAGGTGTGTTCATGGCGACATACGCCACTTAGAAATAATGCATCGCGCAACACACTTAACTGCGCTGGTTCATGGCGACATACGCCACTTAGAAAATATTGAGGATTGATTCATGAATGCAATTATTGTTCATGGCGACATACGCCACTTAGAAAAAAGATTATTAATAAAGTCTATCTGGTGTTCGTGTTCATGGCGACATACGCCACTTAGAAACAACATCGTGTTTTAAATCATGGATATGAACGGTTCATGGCGACATACGCCACTTAGAAAATATGCATAAATGCATGCATGTTGATAATGGAGTTCATGGCGACATACGCCACTTAGAAATAATAGATCAAGACTATTATCGACTGGACAATGTTCATGGCGACATACGCCACTTAGAAATAATTATGCGATAACCAATATAAATAGAAATAGTTCATGGCGACATACGCCACTTAGAAATGTGGCTGAACGTGCAACACAAGCAGTTCAGCGTTCATGGCGACATACGCCACTTAGAAATGATCAAACTCTTGACCAGCCTCATGATTCTCGTTCATGGCGACATACGCCACTTAGAAATACAAAAATGACCAAACCATCCGCTTGCCTGCGTTCATGGCGACATACGCCACTTAGAAATTGCATTGCGGCAGTCATAAACAATGAATAGTGTTCATGGC
>NZ_JEZN01000069.1:0-946 GCF_000581715.1 Acinetobacter sp. 479375
AAAACGCTTGATTCAGTTAATTTGCTAGTTCTCAATTAACTCTAAGATCAGAATGACTTCTTCTCTCTTTGTTATTGAGTGAACAATTTATTTCAGACTCAATTCTCAATCTGTTAATGAATTAATGTAACCTCGTCAGCTACATTAAACTGTGATTAATCACAGAGCTTAATAAATCATTATATTTATTAAGCTCTATAATTTACTCTAGCCCGTACTCTCTTAAGTACGTGGTGGAGACTAGGAGAGTCGAACTCCTGACCTCCTGCGTGCAAAGCAGGCGCTCTACCAACTAAGCTAAGTCCCCAGCTTATATCATTTACGTATCTTTAACTCTGTACTCATTAATCTATTCGTCAGAATGGTGGGTCTGACAAGACTTGAACTTGTGACCCCACGCTTATCAAGCGTGTGCTCTAACCAACTGAGCTACAGACCCTGAGAAAGTTTTAAAGCACCGCTTTAAAAGTTTCGCAAGACAAACAGCTTCGCTGTGCGTAGTGTTTGATTCTCGCTCTTTTTTTAAAAGCTTCTCTCTAAATCTTTTTCATTCAGATACCAGAAGAACAACTTGTTGTGGATTCTTACCAATCAACCAATCTTTTCGTTAAGGAGGTAATCCAGCCGCAGGTTCCCCTACGGCTACCTTGTTACGACTTCACCCCAGTCATCGGCCACACCGTGGTGAACGTCCTCTTTGCAGTTAGACTATCCACTTCTGGTGCAACAAACTCCCATGGTGTGACGGGCGGTGTGTACAAGGCCCGGGAACGTATTCACCGCGGCATTCTGATCCGCGATTACTAGCGATTCCGACTTCATGGAGTCGAGTTGCAGACTCCAATCCGGACTACGATCGGCTTTTTGAGATTAGCACCCTATCGCTAGGTAGCAACCCTTTGTACCGACCATTGTAGCACGTGTGTAGCCCTGGTCGTAAGGGCCA
>NZ_JEZN01000070.1:0-943 GCF_000581715.1 Acinetobacter sp. 479375
TTAAATTGATGAATGTAGTCGCTTACAAGCACTTCTATTGGTGTATCTGGCGTGAGATTAGAAGACTCTCTAGCTCCAACTATGGCCAAGAGCATAATACGTTGCTCTATGAGTGATAAGTTAAAAGAAGCATCGATAAGAGCATTATCTTTAACAACTAATTTATTGTTATTTGTCATGATATGAAGCTTATTAATTCATTTAACTAGGTTATATGTCATATATTTTAAATAGTCAATAATCTATCTATTCATATACCCCTTAAACCTATCTTTATCACCCCTTAAACCTATCTTTATCACCCCTTAAACCTATCTTTATCACCCCTTAAACCTATCTTTATCACCCCTTAAACCTATCTTTATCACCCCTTAAACCTATCTTTATCACCCCTTAAACCTATCTTTATCACCCCTTAAACCTATCTTTATCACCCCTTAAACCTATCTTTATCACCCCTTAAACCTATCTTTATCACCCCTTAAACCTATCTTTATCACCCCTTAAACCTATCTTTATCACCCCTTAAACCTATCTTTATCACCCCTTAAACCTATCTTTATCACCCCTTAAACCTATCTTTATCACCCCTTAAACCTATCTTTATCACCCCTTAAACCTATCTTTATCACCCCTTAAACCTATCTTTATCACCCCTTAAACCTATCTTTATCACCCCTTAAACCTATCTTTATCACCCTTTAAACTATTGCAAACAAAGGATTTCAGCCTGTCTAAAAGCATTAAAAAGAATTAAAAATAATTAAAAGCCTAGTCTGGTCAAAATTGCCCTTGGTTTTCGCTACGCTCAAACTCTATTGAATCTCGCTTTCGCTCGATTCGGGGGGCAATTTTTTGGTTCTTTTCGTTGTGAATTTGAGAAAAAGCAAAGGCAAGAGCAAAAGCAACTCGGAATTCGCTTCGCTCATAAAGCTTTATGCTC
>NZ_JEZN01000071.1:0-870 GCF_000581715.1 Acinetobacter sp. 479375
GCTTTGTTGTTCGCAACGAGGGCTAATTCTGGAGTTCCGTATAAGGCATAATCAATAACGACATCTCGGCTGATAATCAGCGCAGTAACTTTAGCCAATCTCGCTGCAATTTCCATGTCAGGAATTTGTCCACTTATTCCAATGATGATGAGAACTGCAGCATTGACTTAGATCGCCAGTGCTCAGTACTGACCATCATGTAGCTTTTATCGCTTTAGCGCCTTAACTTATTTAAGTGGCGTAACTTACACAACTTATGCATCCTATTTAGGTGACCTCAGTTATAGTATTCCGTGTCAGGAATCTGTCTACTTATCAGCGTCCGCGGAACTGCAGGATTTCTGCTTTGTTGTTCGCAACGAGGGCTAATTCTGGAGTTCCGTATAAGGCATAATCAATAACGACATCTCGACTGATAATCAGTGCAGTAACTTTAGCCAATCTCGCTGCAATTTCCATGTCAGGAATTTGTCCACTTATTCCAATGATGATGAGAACTGCAGCATTGACTTAGATCGCCAGTGCTCAGTACTGGCCATCATGTAGCTTTTATCGCTTTAGCGCCTTAACTTATTTAAGTGGCGTAACTTACACAACTTATGCATCCTATTTAAGTGATGTAAGTTATAGTATTCCGTGTCAGGAATCTGTCTACTTATCAGCGTCCGCGGAACTGCAGGATTTCTGCTTTGTTGTTCGCAACGAGGGCTAATTCTGGAGTTCCGTATAAGGCATAATCAATAACGACATCTCGGCTGATAATCAGCGCAGTAACTTTAGCCAATCTCGCTGCAATTTCCATGTCAGGAATTTGTCCACTTATTCCAATGATGATGAGAACTGCAGCATTGACTTAGATCGCCAGTGCTC
>NZ_JEZN01000072.1:0-614 GCF_000581715.1 Acinetobacter sp. 479375
GGCTTTGTTGCACAAACCTAGAGCCTATAAGGTTTATTCAGTCCTATAATTTCAAAATGAATAAACCTACTCCTAAAACTTATCGTACAACCAACTGGTCTTCCTATAATCGCGCTCTCATTAATCGGGGCAACATTTCCATTTGGTTTGATCCAAACACTCAGTGGTATGCACAACCACAAAACAAGCAAGGTCGAAATCAAACTTACTCCGATACGGCTATTCAATGCTGTTTAATGATCAAATCTTTATTTAGACTCTCTTTACGCATGGTCACAGGTTTTGTTCAAAGTCTGATTAAACTTTGTGGATTAAATTGGACCGCACCAGATTACAGTACGCTTTGTCGAAGACAAAAACATATTGATATTGCGATTAGCTATCAAAAAAGTAGTGATGGGCTACATCTACTCGTCGACTCAACTGGCTTAAAGTTTCTAGGTGAAGGTGAGTGGAAACGTAAGAAACATGGACCTGAATATCGTCGCCAATGGCGTAAGCTTCATATTGGCATCGATGCTGAAACCTTGCAAATACGTGCAGTACAGCTTACTACAAATAATGTGAGCGATTCGCAAGTACTCGGTGATTTACTTGCTCAAATTCCCTTAGAT
>NZ_JEZN01000073.1:0-561 GCF_000581715.1 Acinetobacter sp. 479375
CCGAGTTGCTTTTGCTCTTGCCTTTGCTTTTTCTCAAATTCACAACGAAAAGAACCAAAAAATTGCCCCCCGAATCGAGCGAAAGCGAGATTCAATAGAGTTTGAGCGTAGCGAAAACCAAGGGCAATTTTGACCAGACTAGGCTTTTAATTATTTTTAATTCTTTTTAATGCTTTTAGACAGGCTGAAATCCTTTGTTTGCAATAGTTTAAAGGGTGATAAAGATAGGTTTAAGGGGTGATAAAGATAGGTTTAAGGGGTGATAAAGATAGGTTTAAGGGGTGATAAAGATAGGTTTAAGGGGTATATGAATAGATAGATTATTGACTATTTAAAATATATGACATATAACCTAGTTAAATGAATTAATAAGCTTCATATCATGACAAATAACAATAAATTAGTTGTTAAAGATAATGCTCTTATCGATGCTTCTTTTAACTTATCACTCATAGAGCAACGTATTATGCTCTTGGCCATAGTTGGAGCTAGAGAGTCTTCTAATCTCACGCCAGATACACCAATAGAAGTGCTTGTAAGCGACTACATTCATCAATTTAA
>NZ_JEZN01000074.1:0-534 GCF_000581715.1 Acinetobacter sp. 479375
CTACTCGAGTTTTTTGTGCTTGAAGTGACAGCCAGATCAGCAGCAGATTTACTAGGGATTCACCCTAATTCTGCTGCTCTCTTTTATACCAAAACTCGTAAGATAATCGCCTATCATTTAGGGCTGGAAGCCCTCGAAGTGTTTGATGGTGAAATTGAACTGGATGAAAGTTATTTCGGTGGCACACGCAAGGGAAAACGGGGAAGAGGTGCTGCTGGAAAAGTGATTGTGTTTGGTTTGCTTAAACGAAATGGAAAGGTCTATACGGTTATTATCCCCGATACGAAATCAAGCACCTTAATGCCTGTAATTTCAGAGAAAATAACTCCTGACAGTATTGTTTATACAGATCACTGGCATAGTTATAATGCTTTGGACATAGCAGGTTTTAGACATTATAGAATCAATCATTCAAGCCATTTTGCGAATGGGTATAATCACATCAATGGCATTGAGAATTTCTGGAATCAGGCGAAAAGAACGCTAAGAAAATATAATGGAATACCCAAGGATTCTTTTCACTTGTTTATTAAG
>NZ_JEZN01000075.1:0-518 GCF_000581715.1 Acinetobacter sp. 479375
GGAATGCTGTAGAATGCGCACTCATCGGCGGTGATGCGGATAAAACTTGTTGAAAAACAGGGTGTTGATTGGGTCTTGAAGGATTTGATTGATATTTTGGTTGAGTAAAATGAGTTTTAAAAATATCTAAATTGCCTGTTGACTTTTAAGAGATTGAGAGTAATATAGCCGACCTAGCTTGATGCTGACGAAGCATGAAGAAGATCATTAAGAAAATAGAAGAACAACTTGTGTGGATTTTTACCAATTGATTGATCGAAATATTATCATTAATTAATTGGTTTAAATTACTCGAAGTTTATTTGAGAGAATTTGTCAGTAATTGATGAGCCAGAATTGGCGTCTTGTTCTTTAAGAAAGACGCAAAATGATTTTAACTGAAGAGTTTGATCATGGCTCAGATTGAACGCTGGCGGCAGGCTTAACACATGCAAGTCGAGCGGAGAGAAGTAGCTTGCTACTGATCTTAGCGGCGGACGGGTGAGTAATACTTAGGAATCTGGCTATTAGTGGGGGAC
>NZ_JEZN01000076.1:0-516 GCF_000581715.1 Acinetobacter sp. 479375
TGTACCGGTTGTGACGCCAGTCGCATCGCCGGGTAGCTATGTTCGGAAGGGATAACCGCTGAAAGCATCTAAGCGGGAAGCCTACCTCAAGATAAGATTTCCCTGTGACTATATGTCACCTAAAGAGCCGTTCAAGACTAGGACGTTGATAGGTTGGATGTGGAAGCATAGTGATATGTGAAGCTGACCAATACTAATTGCTCGTGAGGCTTGACTATACAACACCCAAACAGTTGTTGTATTCAAGATAAATTCAATACGAAAACTTGATTTAGTTAAAATAGTTGCTAAGATACACAACTTAAAACAGACTCAATTTCCAATCCGTTAATAACTCTTTGGTTCGTAAGTAAGGCATACATTATTAAGTAATGTGAATAAGACCCCAAAGCACCACAACAGTTTGCTGGCGACAATAGCAAGAGTGAACCACCTGATCCCTTCCCGAACTCAGAAGTGAAACCTCTTCGCGCTGATGGTAGTGTGGCGTTAGCCATGTGAGAGTAAGTCATCGCC
>NZ_JEZN01000077.1:0-494 GCF_000581715.1 Acinetobacter sp. 479375
ACCAATACTAATTGCTCGTGAGGCTTGACTATACAACACCCAAACAGTTGTTGTATTCAAGATAAATTCGATACGAAAACTTGATTTAGTCAATAAACTAGTTACAATACCGACTCAATTTCCAATCCGTTAATAACTCTTTGGTTCGTAAGTAAGGCATACATTATTAAGTAATGTGAATAAGACCCCAAAGCACCACAACAGTTTGCTGGCGACAATAGCAAGAGTGAACCACCTGATCCCTTCCCGAACTCAGAAGTGAAACCTCTTCGCGCTGATGGTAGTGTGGCGTTAGCCATGTGAGAGTAAGTCATCGCCAGCTTTTAAATACTAAATACCCCCTCCGCTTATGCAGAGGGGGTGTTTTTTTTATAAATAAAATAGATGCAATAAATAGAAAATCAAAGAAACTAACTGGTTGTTAATTCCTGAACAATAGCTTGGTTAAAGTATGGAATATCATCGGGATTACGTGAGCTAATCAATACCCAGCC
>NZ_JEZN01000078.1:0-444 GCF_000581715.1 Acinetobacter sp. 479375
ATTCCCCATCACCTGTAACTTTGATCCCTGTGCTATCAACTAAAATATGCAAGTCTTCCTGTGGATTTTTTGCTGATTTATGTAGAAGTGGCTGCAGCTTATCTGCTCGCCGACTCAATGTTGAGAAGTCTGGAACATTCCAGTCGAGGTGAGCCATTTGAAAAAGGCTTTGAATGAAACCTTGTGTTTGGCGTAAAGCCAGTTGGAACAGGTTTCGTATCGTCAGGGCAAATTGAATTGCTATATCAGTGTAGGTAGGTTGACGTCCTTTTTTTCCAGTAGGTGTTGCAGACCATTGCATTTGGGGATCAAACCAAATGGTGAAAGCACCCCGTTGACGTAAAGCCTGATTGTACTCAGACCAGTTCGTTGTTTTGTATCGGCTTTTTGATTCTGTATTCATCTAACATGTATGGGGATGAAATTTATTTATGCAACAAAGCC
>NZ_JEZN01000079.1:0-367 GCF_000581715.1 Acinetobacter sp. 479375
AGCTATGTTCGGAAGGGATAACCGCTGAAAGCATCTAAGCGGGAAGCCTACCTCAAGATAAGATTTCCCTGTGACTATATGTCACCTAAAGAGCCGTTCAAGACTAGGACGTTGATAGGTTGGATGTGGAAGCATAGTGATATGTGAAGCTGACCAATACTAATTGCTCGTGAGGCTTGACTATACAACACCCAAACAGTTGTTGTATTCAAGATAAATTCAATACAAAACTTGATTTAGTCAATAAACTAGTTACAATACCGACTCAATTTCCAATCCGTTAATAACTCTTTGGTTCGTAAGTAAGGCATACATTATTAAGTAATGTGAATAAGACCCCAAAGCACCACAACAGTTTGCTGGCGAC
>NZ_JEZN01000080.1:0-353 GCF_000581715.1 Acinetobacter sp. 479375
AACGAGTTTTCTCTTTTAATTTCAGAGATAAGTCATGCACTACGCGCTGCGCTTGTCTTGCGAAATAAAAAAAGAGATTATTAATCTCTTTTTTTATTTCTCAGGGTCTGTAGCTCAGTTGGTTAGAGCACACGCTTGATAAGCGTGGGGTCACAAGTTCAAGTCTTGTCAGACCCACCATTCTGACGAATAGATTAATGAGTACAGAGTTAAAGATACGTAATGATATAAGCTGGGGACTTAGCTTAGTTGGTAGAGCGCCTGCTTTGCACGCAGGAGGTCAGGAGTTCGACTCTCCTAGTCTCCACCAAATTTCAAGAACAGAAAAGCGCAGCTTTTCCTTGAAATTTAAG
>NZ_JEZN01000081.1:0-330 GCF_000581715.1 Acinetobacter sp. 479375
TGATTAGACACACTTCACCTTGAGGCTGACCATAATAAAATGACGATGCTTGTCCTTTACGTAGTGCACGCATGACTTCAATACCTTTAATTGTGGCATAAGCCGTCTTCATAGATTTGAATCCTAATGTGGCCCTGATGATCCGCTTTAACTTACCATGATCACATTCAATGACATTATTTTTATACTTAATCTGCCTGTGCTCAATATCTACTGGACATTTTCCTTCTCGCTTTAACCGTGATAAAGCATGGCCATAGGTCGCTGCTTTATCTGTATTGATGACCCGTGGAATTTGCCATTTTTTCACCGTATTGAAGATCTTTCCTA